>CAZEQV010000240.1:0-5845 GCA_964514435.1 uncultured Verrucomicrobiota bacterium | reverse complement strand
CGGAGGCGTCGGTGCCGCCGCCGATGTTGCGTTGATAAGGGATGTGATTTTTTTCGGCGAGCGCACAGAGATATTGCACCAAGCGCGGATGGCCAATGGTCAAGTTATCCACCAGATAGATGCCGGTGCCCTTGCCGGGTTCGCACAGGTTCTGATGGTCTGCGGCTTGAATTCCGCGGGCCATGCTGCCGTCAAGCGCGATGCCAATGTCCGGCGCGATCGCGAAGGCGGCCGGACGCGCGCCGCGCAGACCGACCTCTTCTTGGGTTGAACTGACGGCATAGATGTCCACGGCTGTTTTGCCGACTTGGCGCATGGCTTCGAGCAGGCAGTAGGAGCCGATGCGATTATCGAAGTTGCGGCCGACCCAAATTCGGTCATTGAGCAAGGAAACGTCGCCTTCGAAACTCACGACGTCGCCGGGGGTGACCAATTTTTCCACTGTGGCCTTGGGCAGCCCGGTATCAATCAGCAGGTCGTCGAGCGTGACAGGTTTGCCGTTTTCGCCATTGTTAAGTTTTGGGGCGATCACGCCACGAACAGGTTTCTTGCCGTGGATGAGAACTCGTTGGGATTGAGCGACATAGGGGTTGACGCCGCCGAGCTGGATGAAATGGATAAAGCCCTTGTCATTGATGTGTTTGACCATCATGCCAACTTCATCAACATGGGCTGCGAGCATCAAACGGAAAGGTCGTCCCTTGGTGGCAATAGTGGCTCTCTTGATGGCAATGACGTTGCCAAGATGATCCCGGTGAACCTCATCGCAACAGGCAGTCAGTTCCTCAGCGGCTATCTTCTGGGCCGGCTCCTCGAAACCGGATACTCCGGGGGCGTTCGCGATTCGCAACAGTAGTTTGCTATTCATAAATTACCTTTCAAGCTCGTTATCAGCTTGAGCTAGCATGGAACGATAAGCTTCTTACCGTTGAGATTACACCACTCGACTGCGACAATCTTATGCAGGAAATGCGCTACCCATTCTCGCTTTCACTGCTTGCGAACGGGAAAAAACTTACTCGAACGGATGATGCGTTGGCGATGAGAAACTGTGGACGGGGGAAAATGTTGTTGGCATTCGCATCTCGTTCGGTTTCTCATTCAGATACGTATCGTCTGTGAAACCGATCCACGCATGAAGATACCGGTCTGCGAATCGGACACAGGGACCGCTTTCCAGTTGGCTCAGAATCGCTGCCATTCCGGCTTTTGGTCGTAAACCCATCGGTAGTACTTGGTTCTCTTGAGGTTCGCTGCGGCTGCTTCGTCGAGACAGACTTTCACCGAACGGTGAAGTTGCAGGACGGAAGCCGGGTTCATGGCCGTGACCGGCCCTTCTACGGCACCGGCAACTGCCTCCGCTTTGGCCGCGCCGAAAGCCAGCAGCACGATCTCGCGCGCCTCGCAGATCGTGCCAATGCCCATGGTGATGACGTGCTTGGGCACGGCGGATTCGCTGCCGAAGAATCGTGCGTTATCCCGTCGTGTTTCAGGGGTCAACGTCTTGATACGGGTTCGTGAAGCCAGAGAGGAGGACGGTTCATTGAAACCGATGTGGCCATCTCGCCCGATGCCGAGCAATTGAAGATCAAGCCCTCCCGCTCTGGCGATTTGTGATTCGTAATCCTGGCAATGAGCCGGTATGTTCTTGGCTTGACCGTCGGGGATATGGGTGTTCTCGGGGCGAATATTGATGTGGCGGAACAGGTTGTTCCGCATGAACGCATGGTAACTTTGCGGGTGATCGGGCGCCAGACCGGCGTATTCGTCCAGGTTGAATGTGGTGACGCGGCTCCAGTCGAGGTTCATCAAGACCAACTCGCGGTACAACATCAGCGGCGTGCTGCCCGTCGCCAGACCCAAGACAGCATTCGGTTTTCGCTTGAGACAATTGGCAATGATGCGGGCGGCGATGGCGCTCGCGTCCTCCGGGGTGGGTTGAATGATGATTTCCATGATTGATGGGCCATCTCGTTGTGGTCATTCACCGTGGACACTTCGTATGACCTGGTGGTGGACGGTTCATTTTATCGCGGCGCGCAAACGCTTCCAGATGGGGCGGAGGTTGACGACGCTTCCGGTATCCATGGCTTGATCAATCGCGTTGGCGATAGCCAGGGAACGGAGGCCTTCCACCATTCCGGCTTCCGGCTTGGCGTTGCCTCGAAGCGTGGCTGCCAAGCCGCGGGCCATCACTTCATCGCCCCCGGCGTGACCGCCGCCTGCTCCAAAATCCCAGTGTTGCGAATCCGCGCCCCAACCGATCCGTCGCAACTCGATCTGACTAGTGCAGGCATCGGCGCGCAGCGCGCCTTCGGTGCCGAGGATGTAAAAGCGACGCTCAGGGATACCGGCGTGGCAGTTCGTGTGAAATGTGGCGCGCACACCGCCGGCGAACTCGAGGATGGCGACCTGGTTGTCAACGATGTCCTTGTCCGATGTGAACGGGTTGACACCGTGCGGGTCGGGCCACGAGCGATAGGCTTTGTCTCCGCGTGGCGACGGACCGATCCGGCGGGCGTGCCGGGCATTCGCGGGCGTAAAAAAGTCACAACCACCGAAACTGGCCACACGGACCGGCACGTCTTCCACCAACCACGTGGCGAGGTCAATATCGTGGCAGCATTTCTCCAGCAGATGCGTCCCGGCCAGCTTGCGCCATCGTCGCCAATTGCCGTGAATGTAGCCGCCATGATTGAACGACAAGGTTTCATTGAACTCAAAAGAGATCACCCGCCCAATCCTGCCGGCCGCCAGGAGTTCCCTGGTCTTTTGGTAGAGGGGCGAGTAACGCAGCACCAAACCAAAGGCAAACGTTCGGCCGCTGGCGCGCCACGCCCGATGCATCGCCAGACCGTCGGTGAGATTCAACGCCAACGGTTTTTCGCAGAACACATTCTTGCCGGCTCGAAACGCCGCCACGGCGCTCGCGGCATGATGACAGTTGAACGAGCCGATGAACACCCAGTCCACGTCCGTTCGGGTGGCCAGTTCGGCGGCGGACCGGTACACCGGTATCTTGGCGCCGAACATCTCCCGCGTGGCGCGCAGCGCCAGCGGATCCGGGTCCACCAACCCTCTGATTCTCACTTCGGGACACTCCCGTTGCATGCGGCGCACGACGCCACGGAGTCGGCCGCCGCACCCCACCATCCCCAAACCGATCTCTGAACCTGTTCGCATGGGCCGGGAGGATGCCACCGGGCGGCTTGACAGGCCATAGCGCGGACGACGATTCTTTTAACAACCGCGATGAAGAAACATAATCACGACGGGCAATCGGTGGAATCACTGGCGCGCGCGGCGGCGCGGTTGCCGGAGCCGCGGAACTACTTTGGCGGGCGGCGCCACCCGCACCTTGAGTTGCCGGACAACGTGCTGTTGTTTTTCCGGGGTTCAGCGGCCGAGCTGGGCGCGGGTTCACTGCAGCCGAACTTCCATCACCGCTGGGTCATGGTGGTGTCATTGCAGGGCGCGGGAACGGTGCGCGTGGACGAACGGGAGTACCGCTTGACGCCGGGAGGCACATTGCTCCTGCCGCCGCTGCGCTTGCATGGCTACCGCGACGTATCCAAGGGCGCGCTGGCCTGGATGTTTCTGACCTTTGAGTTGCCGGACCGGGACGCGCAGTCGGCCAAGCCGGAGATGAGTCGGCTCACGACAGAGGCGTGCGTGTTGTTGCATGACATTGTGAAGGCATGGCAAGACGATGACGCGGGCGACACAGTCAATGCGCGTCTTTCCCTTTGGGTGGCGCTGCTGTTGTGTATGCTGCGACATGAAACGCCGGCAAGGTTGACGGCGTCACCATCGCTGTTGGAGCGGGTGAACCAATGGATTGCCGAGCACCAACGCGCGCCTTTTTCTTTGTCTGACCTGGCCGGGGGAGTTGGCCTTTCCGTCAGCCACTTGCGGGCTTTGTTCCGCAAGCAGTGCGGTCTGAGTTTGGGGCGGTATGTGCGTGAGACCCGGTGCCGGTTGGCCGCCCTGCGGCTCCGAGAGGAAATGCTGACGGTTTCCGAAGTGGCCGCTGCCTACGGATTCCGGTCTGTCTATAGTTTCAGCCGCACATTCAAGCGCGTCCTCGGCGTTCCACCGAGCCAGTTGACCCAGTCAATCCGGCGATGACACTCACGGCGCTTTTTCCGCCAGGCGGCTCTTGGCGGATGCCGTGCGGAGCGTGGCGCGAATGGTCTCGCGAGCTTGAGCGTTGAGTTCGTCGAAGTGCGGCAGGCCGGTGCGGCTGGCTGCCTCGGGACTGTTCAGTTGTTTCATGTATTCGCGCCAGATGGTGCGCGCGAGTTGTTGAAAGCCTTGGGCGCGCTCGGCGTCGCCCAGCGCCAGCCAAAACCAACTTTGTTGCAGTGCGCCGCTCACCATGTCCAACGCTTCGCGCTGGCCGATGTCCGCGAGGAAGGCCGTCAGTTGCCGGTAGACGTAAGCATCGAGGTCGAGCTCGAATTCGGGGCTGGGATACCGGGTTCGCAGATCGGCGAGGACATCCCGCGCTTCCGCGAGCCGGTGATGCGTGTAGAGCACCATCAACGCCGTCCGCAAAAAGTTGCGATGCCCGCTCTGGAGGCTGGCTTCCGACGGGTTGGCGGCCACGGCTTCCTCGTAGGCGCGGCGTGCCTTGTCAAAAATGGCGAAGTTTGGCCCGGGCACAAACACGTCCTCCGACGGATTGCTGAACAACGAACCCTGCAGCGCCGCGTCCGCCATGGCTTGGAAAATCATCCGGTCAATCTGAACGGCCTCAAACCCCCGGGCATGGGGTTTGCCGCGCCACGCCCAGTAGATCGCGTGCGCCTGCGGCAAGCGCCAGTCGAGCGGCCCGTATTTCTCGTCCGCCTGCCGCATCCGAGCCGGGTCGAGTTTGTACTCGCGTCGCATCCGGTCGGCGGTCTCGGCCGGTAGGTGGTCGTAATCCGGTTGCGGGCCGTCGAAGAGCGATTGCATTTCCATGGCCCACCAGCGTTTGTAGAAGACGTTCATCTGGTCGAGGTTGCCGGCCAGTTTGTTGAGGTAAATCCAACTCAATTCCCGGTAGAGATTGGAGTCGCCCGGGTTGTAGTACAGCCCCTCGTCGCGCAGCAACGCGATGCCCCGCCGAACCCAGCGCCAGCGGTCGGCCGGATCGTCAAAGAGCACGCTGACGTTGTAGGACATGTTCCAGCCGTGGTACGCCCAGACCTGCGCCAAACGTGGCTGGAGTTTGGTGATCCAGTCCGCCAGTTGCACCAGCTCGAAATACTTTCCCTCCTGCTGCAACTGCGATGACCGCAGCCAGAGCAAGTCCGCGATGATCCCGCGAAACCCGCCGAGCGCCACCGTCGTGAATGCGACCAGCGGCGGCGTGTTCTCCAACGGTTCGCCCTTGGAAAGATGAAAATCGCGGCGCGCTTGCACCAGCGGTTCTTGCCGGCGCGCGACTTGCCAGAAGGCGAGAACGGCGAGGAGGAGGAGGAAAAATGGAAGAATGGAAGATGGGAAGGATGCAAGAGTGGATGAGTGAATGGGTGGATGGGTGGAAGGATGGAAAGGTGGATGGGTGGAAGTGGTTTTCCCTTCTTCCATCCTTCCATCCCTCCATCCCTCCATCCTTCCAGCCTTCCTCTCTTCCATTCTTCCGTGCCTCCTCATTCCGCCGCCCCCAATTCCCGCCGCCCGAACAGCCACGCGCCGACCGTCGCCAGCGCGCCGCCGCAAACCATCACCTGCCACAACAGCACCGATCCCAGCCACCACCATCCGACCAATTCCCCGGTCGCCAACTTCTCCAGCGGATCGGGCATCTGAAACGGTTTGCTCACCCAATACATCACCACATACATTCCGCGCAGCC
>CAZEQV010000239.1:0-5871 GCA_964514435.1 uncultured Verrucomicrobiota bacterium | reverse complement strand
GTTAAGTTCGCTGTGTCGGTTGTGGTCTTGGTGGCGGTGGCCTGCGTCGTTGGCATGCTTCTCCCGCAAGGGATGGATGCTTACCGGTATGTGCAAGCCAATCCATCCGCCGCGACGCGGATGAATCTGGTGGCCTCACTGGGGCTGACTGATGTGTTTGATTCGCGGTGGTTTGTCGGCTGTTGGGCGTGCTCGCGACTGGCATCACGGCGTGCAGCTCGCGACGGTTCAACACCGTGGTGCGAGCGAATGGGCTTTCGCGCGGGCACGCGCTCGGTTCAATGATCACCCACCTCAGTTTCCTGCTCATCCTTGCCGGCGGTGTGGTGCGCGGCGTCTGGGGTGAGAATGGCTACATCGAGTTCCGGGAGGGCGACACCGTGGCGCATTTTCGATCCGAGGGGGGATGGGGAACGTTGCCGTTTGCCATTTATCTCACCAAGTTTGAAGTGGTATCGGACGCGCCGCCGTCGGGTCCGATCAAGAACTGGCGCAGCACCGTGGCGGTGGTGGAGAACGAAGTCGTGGCTGCCCGGCGCGGTTGGAGTGAACACGCCATTGAGCCACAAGGGTTTTACGTTTTACCAGACTGGCTGGAATCCCCGTGCTTTGAAGTACACAGCGCTGCGAGTGACCAAAGATCCCGGCGTGAAGGTCCTGTATGCGGGATTCACGCTGATGGCTGTGGGGTTGTGTGTGAGTTTCTCTCTCAATCCCTGGTTGAATGAGCGGAGGCAACCGAAATGAAATTGTTTGTGGCCGGACTTAGCTACAAGACCGCGCCGGTGGAGTTGCGCGAGAAACTGGCGATCATGCCGGCGAAGCTCGGTTGTCATGGGTGCCGGCTGAAGATTTGCGGGGAACTGGGCGAGGTCGTGTTGTTGTCCACCTGCCATCGCGTGGAAATATACGGCACGACGCTGCGCGTGACCGCCAAGATTGATTCGTTGTTCCGTTTGCTGGGCACGTCGCAGCGGGATGTGCGGTTTACTTGTATGTGCATGAGGACGAAGACGCGGTGCGACATCTGTTCCGAGTCGCCAGTGGGGTGGATTCGATGGTGTTGGGCGAGACGGAGATTACGGCACAGGTCAAACAGGCGTACGAGGTCGCGCGGGGAACGCGGCTGACGGGGCCGGTGTTGAACCGCGCGTTTCAGAAAGCCATGCACGTGGCCAAAGAAGTCCGCACTCGCACGGGGATTGGACGGGGCGCGGCATCCGTGGGCAGCGTGGCCGTGGAACTGGCGGACAAGATTTTTGGCGACCGGCTTCCACAGCAAACGGTCATCATCATCGGGGCCGGGCAGATGGGCGAAACATGTGTGCGACATCTGGCCAAGAAAGGGGCGCGTTCGATCCTGGTTTCCAATCGCTCGTTTGACCGGGCGGAAGCCTTGGCCGGTGAGTTTGGCGGCAAGGCTGTGCGCTTTGAATCGTTGTTGTCGGCGATGGAGCAGGCGGACATTGTGGTAGCGTCCACGGGTTGTCCGAAGACGTTGTTGCATCGGGCGGACGTGGAGACGCTGATGGCGGCGCGTCGTCACCGGCCATTGTTCGTGATTGACATTTCGGTGCCCCGCAACGTCGAGGCCGAGGTGCAACAGTTGGAGAACGTGTATCTCTACAACATTGATGATTTGGAGAAGGTCGTTTCCGAAAATGTGCGGTGGCGGGAACAAGACTTGGCGGTGTGCGACGAGATCATCGCCCGTCAGGCTTCTGCATTGTTGGGCAAACTGAACCTGATCGGAGATCGTCTTTATGACATGGGCCTTCAATCTCAGACTGGCTGGCTACTTCGCCGCCCTGTTGCTTGCGGCGGCTAAACTGCTCAGCGACAAGAAACGGCTGACGACGTTTGTGACCGGTGCGTTGACGACTGGGGCGCTGGCGCAGTTTGTGTATGTGAAGCTGCGATGGATTGAGGCCGCGAGGCCGCCACGGAGCAATATGTACGAGTCCATGCCGGTCATGGTGTGGACGATGGTGATCGTTTATTTGTTTGTCGAGTGGCGCTACCGGATTCCGATGCTGGGACTGGCGAGTTTGCGGTTCTATTTTGCCGGTTTTGCCGCTGTGAAGTTTACTCATGGGGGCGTCAACTATGTCCTCAGCGGGCTTCACAGTTACGCCCAAAGCTAGCCTAACAGCCTCTCGACAATCTGTCCCCCGCCCGGTGCCCACACGCCAACTTGTCAGGCATTGATCCGCGCACGGCTGGTCTCGCCTGTAATGCAAGGTGCACTCAATCAAGACATTCGGCGGTGGCTGCGGTTTTGTGGCACCGCCACTGCTAAAGGTGATCGCAGCTTCGCCCCGTTGATCGTAACATGAAATGACACTCACCTTTATTCGGGCTTTGATGGTGCTTGTGGCTGTGAGTGCCGCAGTCGCTTTTCCCGCTCAGGCGGCCATAGACAATTCCGAGTGCATGGCGTGTCATGGCGACAAGGATTTGAAGAAGAAGAACGCAGACGGCAAGGAAACTTCCGTCTATGTGGATGAAGAGAAGTTTGCGAAATCCATTCACGCGAAACTGCTCTGTACGGCTTGTCATACTGACATCAAGGAGGTGCCGCACGAAGAACGTCTCAAGCCGGTCAGTTGCGCGCAGTGTCACCGGATCGAGACCGACATCTACATGAAGAGCGACCACGGGATCGCGTTGTCCAAAGGCGTGACCGAGGCCGCCACGTGTCAAGCCTGCCACGGTGAACCCCACGCACTATTGAATTACCGCAACCCGGAGTCGCCGGTTCACCGCAACAACATCCCGGCCACCTGCGCGGCCTGTCACGGGAACTCTGCTGAAATGGAAAAATACAAACTGCGGCAACGCGCGGTCATCGTCACCTACGACAAGAGCGTTCACGGCCTGGCGCATGCCAAGGGTGTTGCCAATTCTGCCGTGTGCAGCGATTGCCACGGCACGCACGATCTTCATCGCTCAACCAATCCTCAGTCGAAGCTCTACTGGCAAACGTTGCCGGGCACCTGCGGCAAATGCCATGACAACGTCCGCCAAACCTATTCTCGCAGCATTCACGGCCAGGCTGTCGCATCGGGAATTCGCGATGCGCCGACGTGCACCGACTGCCACGGTGAACACACGATCCAGGCGCACACGGACGCTTCCTCCAAGGTGGCGTCCTCGCACATCCCGGAAACTTGTGCCCAATGCCACGCGGCCGAGCGCATTGCCACCCGCTACCAGCTTTCCACGGGGGTTGTGGACACCTATCTCAAGAGCTTCCACGGACTTGCCATTCAATTCGGCGGGCTGGCCGTGGCCAATTGCGCCTCGTGTCACGGGTTCCACGATGTTCTTCCTTCGAGTGATCCAATGTCGTCGGTTCACAAGGCCAACCTTCCTCAAACCTGCGGCAAGTGTCATCCTGGCATCGGCACGCGGTTGGCTGAGGGCGAGATCAAGATTCACGACCTGCCCGGCGCTCAGAAAGGAAAACCGTGGCTCGTGAACTTTGTCGCGCGATTCTATCTCTGGTTGATTGCGCTGACGATCGGCGGCATGGCGGCGTTCAATGGACTCGACTATTTCGCGAAAACGCGGGCACATATCCGGGCGGTTCGAGCCAACCCGCACGCGGAGGAACGTTTGCCGAAGCTGGCTCGCATCCAACACGCGATTCTGGTGATCGTGTTTGTGTTGTTGGCTTACACGGGATTCGTTCACAAGTTTCCGGATGCGTTTTGGAGCTGGCCGTTCCGCGCCCTGGAAAATGGCGCCTACGTCCGCGGCATGGTCCACCGGATTTGCGGATGGACGTTTGCGCTGTTCTTCGTGGTGCATCTGGGTGCGCTGTTCTGCACAGCGCGCGGGCACGCCTATCTGAAGCAACTCTGGGTGGTCCGGCATGATTTCACGGATGTCCTGCAAACCATCATGGCGAACCTTGGACTGCGCAAAGACCCTCCGCCGCACCGCCGCTTCAACTATGCCGAGAAGGCGGAATACTGGGCGTTGGTCTGGGGTTCCATCGTCATGATCCTGAGCGGCATCATGCTCATCTTCACCGAGACTGTGTTGCGAATGTGGCCGAAAGTGTGGCACGACGTGGCGCAAGTCATCCACTACTACGAAGCCGTGCTGGCCACGCTGGCCATCATCGTCTGGCATTTCTACTGGGTCATTTTTGACCCCAAGGAGTATCCCATGAATCCGGCTTGGTTGATCGGCAAGAAGGCACCTCATTCGACGCCTGAAAAGGAGGCGGGCGATGAAAAGAAGTAGGATCCTCTGGCTTGCAAGCGGGGCGGTCTCGGTAACGATTGCGCTACAGCCGTCCGTTGCTGGCGGTTTCGAGGATAAAATGTCCGAGCGATGCGCGTTGTGCCATGAAGAGGCCACGAAACAGTGGAGTGAGTCCAAGCACGCTGTTGCCATGAACGATGCGTTTCGTTCCCTGTGGGAGGGCGGCGGCAAGAAAATGGAGTGCTTGGTCTGTCACACGACCCAATTTGACCGGCACAGCGGCGCGTATTCACTCGAAGGCGTTACCTGCACATCTTGCCACGAAGACATTGGCGAGAATCATCCGGACGACAAAACGAAATCCCTCCCAATCACACCGCAAGTCTGCCAGAAGTGCCATGGCATCACGTTTGGCGAATGGCGCATCAGCGGACACGGACAGAAGAACATCCGCTGTTTCGACTGTCACAAGATGCATTCGATGGCGCAACGGAAGGACCATCCCGATCAGATGTGCGGCACATGCCACACGGCACGGTTGGAGAGTTTCTCCCATGCCACCCACGCCACGGCCGGACTGCATTGCACCACGTGTCACATGCCGGAAACGGTGGGACATGCCATGAAAGTCCGGGGCACCGGCGTGCGCGGTCATACGTTTGGCGTCGGCGCGGAGACTTGCACGAGATGTCACCGGGACATGGTGCACGCCAGCGGCGAAACAGCGGCGTTGCAGGCCGAAGTCAGGCAACTCAAGGCCACCCGACCGGAGATGCTCGAACGCACAGTGGCCAATCTGCAGCAGGAAACCACTCAACTCAGCCACGCGTTACAAGCCAACCGTCGGATCTTCGGTCCCGTTGTGGCCGTGGCGTTCGCGCTCGGGTTGGTGATTGGGTATGCCATGCCGCACTTGAACCGGAAGAACCGCGAGGGAAAATGAAACTGACCCGGCGAGCCTTCTTCACGTCCACGGCGGCCGGGTGCGCTCTCGGAGCCTACGCCACCAATCGTGCCGTGGCCGCAGACACATCCAAGGAAGTGGGCGTGTTGGTGGATCTCACCCGGTGCATCGGGTGCCGGGCCTGTGAGAACGCCTGCCGGTTGCGTTGGGGCGAGGAAGGACTGCCCAAGGCACGCGTTGGATTCGGCAAAGGGGACGGCAAACTCACCTTTAAAACGCGAACATTCGTTGACCGACCAACCGTCACACATGGCGGCACCGAAAGAACGATACCGGTCAAGAAACAATGCATGCACTGCCGCTATCCAGCCTGTGTTTCCGTTTGTCCGGTCGGGGCCTTGGAGAAGACCGAGACGGGTCCGGTCATCTACAAGGAATCCATCTGCATTGGTTGCCGGTACTGCATCCTGGCTTGCCCGTACAACGCCCCCAAATATGAGTGGGACAACGCCCTCATGCCGCGCGTGGGAAAATGCAATCTCTGCGCCGAGCGCATTGCGGAAGGACTCGCACCGGCCTGCGTTACGGTTTGTCCGACCGGTACGCTCAAGTTCGGCAAGCGTGATGCGCTGCTGCAGGAAGCTCGTGCCCGCATGAACGCGCAACCTAACCGGTACAAGACTCTCTACGGCGACAAGGTCGTGGGCGGCACATCGTGGTTGTATCTCTCCGACGTGCCGGCCGATCAGATC
>CAZEQV010000238.1:0-5871 GCA_964514435.1 uncultured Verrucomicrobiota bacterium | reverse complement strand
AGAAATGGGCAATCATCCTGTTCAGCATCCTCGGCGCGGTGTTGATCGGCGGCGGGATCATCTTGTTGCTGGCGCATAACTGGGAAGAGTTGTCGCGGCCGGTAAGGGCGGTGATCTCGGTGACGCCGCTGGCCATCGCAGCGGGGTTGGGCGGTTGGATTCTATGGACGAACCGCCAAAGCACGGCATGGCGTGAAGGCGTTGGCACGGCGCAGACGTTGGCGATTGGATCGTCCATCGCGTTGGTGGCGCAGACCTACAACCTCGGCGGACGGTTCGATGAGTTCATGTTGACGTGGTCGCTGTTGGCGCTGCCGATTGCCTATTTGTTGCGGGCGACGTTGCCGGCCTTGCTGTATCTGGTGGGGATTGCCGTCTGGTGCGGGTCGGTGACGTATCAAATTGGCCACGGTCTCTGGTATTTCCCGCTGTTGGCGGCGGCGTTGCCGTTCTTGTGGTGGACGAGCCGGCAGAACCGGTATCATCCTCGGCCGGTATTGTTCGCGTGGGTATTGGCGATCACCGTTTGCATCGGGACCGGACTAGCGGTGGAACGCGTGTGCGGCCAACTCGATGCGTGGCCGGTCGTGTTTGGTGGGTTGTTTGGGCTGTTGTATCTGATCGGAGCGCGGTGGTGGGGCGAGGCATCGGCAGCGTGGCAACGACCTTTGCAGAATGTCGGTGCGCTGGGCGCAGTGGGGTTGGCAGTGGTGTTGAGCTTTGGTGATGTGTGGGATCACGGCGGCTGGCGGTACTACTGGGAAGACCTAACGGTATGGCGCGCACGCTTGCAGTTTGCGGCGGCGGCTCTGTTCCCGGTGGCGGCGATCGCGCTGTGGGTGCGGGGTTGGACGCGGCGGGCGTGGGGTGAGGTGATGGTCGGAGTCGTGCCGGTCTTGGCTGTGATTGGCTGGGCATCGGCCATGTACGGCGCGGACGTGATCGGCGCGGTGCTGTTCAATCTTTACCTGTTCGCGCTGGGCATCGGGACGCTGGCGATGGGGTTGCGAGGTCGGCGGCTGGGCACGGTGAACGCCGGCATGGTGGTGTTGGCGGCGGTGATCCTGTGCCGGTTTTTCGACAGCGACTTGGGATTTATGGTGCGCGGCGTGGCGTTCATCCTAATCGGCATCGGTTTCCTGACGACGAACTTGGTGTTGCTGAAGTGGAAAGGAGCGAAGCAATGAATCCAAAAGCTGTCTTTGGTTTGTTTGTGGCAGTGGCGGCGGTGCAATTGACCGTGCCGGCGTTTCAGATATGGAAGCACGAGGACATCTTGCGAACCGGCATGCCGTATAAGTTTCGCACGGCACCGGTTGACCCCTACGATGCGTTTCGGGGCCGGTATGTGGCGTTGAACTATGCGGACACGCAGGCGCCGGTCCGTCGCGGCGACAAGCTGGAGTATCGTCAGCCGGCCTATGTGGGGCTGGCCGTGGATGACGCCGGTTTTGCGCGGTTCACGGAACTGTCTGCGATGCCGCCCGTCGGCTGCGATTTCGTGCGCGTCCAGTATTGGTACAGCGTGGGACAAGGCAGCAACTCGCAATTCCGTTTGCCCTTCGACAAGTTTTTCATGGAAGAGACCAAGGCGCCGAAGGCCGAGCAAGCCTACTGGCGCCACGGCAACCGGCGGGGCGACACCAACGACACCTACGTGGTTGTGCGCGTCAAAGGCGGGCGCGGGGTGATTGAAGACCTCTACATCAAGGATACACCCATCCGAAACTTCTTGGAGCAAGAGGCGGCAAAAGCACAGCCGTAGTGCACCTTTGAGTTACGCCCAGCGACATTGGTTTGGCCGCGTGTCCACGTTCCTCGGTCAGCAAACCACTTCGACACCATACTCAGCAAACCGCGAATCAATCGTGACCACTGGCACCCGCAGTTGCTTGGCGGCGGCGATGATGAACCGGTCACATGGGTCACCGTGGATCAACGGCAACGCCGTCGCAGCAACGCACAAGTCTGTGTCCAAAGAGACCTCCACCAATCCGTATCGTTTGGCCACGGCACGAATCCAACGGGCCGGTGACTGGGGAAGTTCGAGTCTGCCGGCGTGAACTTGGAGAGCGATCTCGAATGCGCTGATGGCGCAGTAGAAAACGGTGGGTTCACCAGCCAGTCTTTCGCGGGCGGTCGCCCTTAAGCGCGAATCGCCGCTGGGCAGAAACAGCAGGGCGCACGTATCGAGAATCATCGCTCCTCGTCAGGCCAATCGGTCGTGGCGAGGTCCTCAACGGGGTCATACTTGATCCGCAATGCTCCGAGTTTCTTGTCGGGTTGAAGACGATCGACCGCCTGATGGGGGACCAAGTCGGCAACGGGGTGACCGTACAGATCATAAAAATCCGTTACCTGGTCAAACTTAGAGCGTGTTTTAGATTTCTGTTTGCAGCCGCCAGCCTGCTCGCGGCTATAGCACCGGTCGGAATTTGAATTTCAAAACGCGCTCTTACTGAACAAGACCATGATGGACAGCGTAGCGGATGAGGTCGGAGTTTGTCCTGAGCTTCAACTTTTCCAACACCCTCGTCCGGTAGGTGCTGATGGTCTTGATGCTCAGGGAAAGTTCACCGGCAATCTCGGACACCGCTCGTCCCGCGGCCAACATTCGAAAGACTTCAAACTCGCGGTCACTCAACGTGTCATGGGGCTGGCCGTTGTGACCGGGGACGGCTGACTCAGCCAATATCTGCGCCAGTCGGGGACTGACGAATTTGCGTCCTGCGATGACCGTTTTCACAGCATCCACGAGTTGTTCGTCGGCGCATTCTTTCGTGACGTACCCGTCAGCGCCCGCTTTGAGGACACGCAATGCGTATTGGTCTTCCGAATGCATGCTGAGCACCAGCACGCCTGTCTTGGGTTTGCTGGCTTTGATGTCCTTCAGCACTTCGAGGCCGTTGCGCCCCGGTATGCTGAGGTCGAGCACCACGATGTCCCAGTCGGAATGCCAGACATGCTCCAAGGCTTTCTGACTGGTGTCGGCTTCGGCAAACTCCGCAGTCGGATCGGCTTCGGCCAATAGCTGGCGAAGGCCGCGCCTGACCACTGAATGATCGTCCACAATCAATATCCGCATTACGATCCTCCCGTCGGAATTCTCACGGTCACCCTCGTTCCGCTTTGCGGGCCGCCTTGAATCTCCACCGCGCCGCCAAACGCGGCCGCCCGTTCCCTCATGCCAATCAGTCCAAACGCCTTGGGATGATTGATCTGCTCTTCGGAAATCCCGATCCCGTCGTCCTGGACCATCAAGACGTAACTCCCGCCGCTGCGGGACAGTTTGATGGCCACGTTCTTGGCTGACGCGTGACGGGTGATGTTAGTCATCACTTCTTGAAAGATGCGGAACAGCGCCGTGCCCCGGCCTTGTTCCACTTCGCCGCCGAGGTCGTCCACGGAAACGTGGCATTGCACGCCTGATCGCTTCTCGAACTCGATGGCCTGCCACTCCAAGGCTGAAACCAGGCCCAAATCGTCCAAGACTTGCGGCCGCAAATCTTCCGCAATCCGGCGTACGATCTGAATCGTTTGCGTGACGGCATGCTTCATGGAATCTAGTTTCTCGCGCAACCGGTCCGCTTGCGGGCCGGCCTCCTGCGCGTGTCGCTCCATCCATGCAAGATCCAGCTTCAATCCGGTAAGGGACTGGCCGAGTTCATCGTGAATCTCGCGTGACATCCGGCGTCCTTCTTCCTCGCGCACATCCTGCAACCGCCCGGCCAACGCCCGCAGTTGTTCCCGGGATTCGGTCAACTGCGTTTCCGCCGAAGTGCGCACGATCGCGTTGGCCAGAATCTCTCCCACGATGCGCAGCAAGGCCACTTCCCGCTGTGACCACGCCCGCTCGCGCCTCAAGGAATCGAAACCGATCAGGCCCAGCACCTCACCGGCGCACACCATCGGCACCTCCAAAACAGACTTGACGCCGGCCCGTTCCAGTTCAGCCCGTTCGCCCGCTGCCTCCTTCGGCAGTTCGGCAACAGAAGAGATCACAACAGCTTCGCTCTGCAGAAGCCGTTCCGCCATCCAAGGAAAACGCTGCAACGATACCTTTTGGACACGCTCTTTCATCGGAGCCACTCCGGCCGCGACCCACTCATGCGTGCAACGGGCCATTCTTCCGTCGTCCTCAAACTGAAACACGAAAACCCGATCCTGTCCGCCACCCTCGCCCAGATCCCCCAACACGTGATGGATTTCAGCGTCCAAGTCTGGATTCTGCAACTTCACAAACCGCGTGGAGATGGCCGAGACCTGCGATTCAAAATTCAAATGCTCCCGCAAGGCGGCTTCCGCCGCTTTCAAGGGAGTAATATCCACCAAGGTAATCAAGACTCGATTGAAATGTCCGGTGTCCTCGGGCAAGAGCAGGGAAATGATCACGTCCAATGTGCGTCCCTTCAAGTCCCGTAACTGCGTCTCCCGCTCCACCGACCGCAGACCGGCTGCAAACGCGACCGGCAAATCCAGATAAGCATCCGAGAAGTCCGGCGTCACCAAGCTCGACAGCGGATAGCCAAGCAAATCTTCCGTTTTCTCAGCCGCGAACAATCGCACGGCAGCACGATTCGCGTCCAAGACACGCAACTTGAACGTCAATTCTTCAGCCAATCGGGGGTTGTTCCGAAGATAAGCGGCCACATCCGTCACACCTGACTCCTTGATCCTGATGACTTCTTGGAACATCTCGGTCAAATCGGCCTCCACGATGGCCACAGGCGCGGACTGGAATATGTACCGGAATCTCTCTTCGCTCTGCCTCAACGCCACGTCGGCTTGTTTCCACTCCGTGATGTCCTGCGCGCCCCCACACATCCCCACCACGATGCCGGTGTGAGGATCCTTGATCGGCCGCGTAAAATCGCGAATCCACCGGATCGTTCCGTCCTTGCGCACAATTCGGTATTCCACCATCGCATCTTCGCCGTCCAAGACTCTCGCCGCTTGCGCCATGGCAGGCGCGAAATCATCCTTGTGGATGACCCGCGGCCAGCCGCCCAATTCATTTACCTCATCCAACGTGTATCCTGTGACCGTGTGAAACGCATCGGTGACCCATTCCGTTACCACCTGCCCGTTTGACACCCCTGCTGAATAGGCGTAATCCGACAACAACGACGATACCAGCCGGTAGCGTTCTTCGCTGGACGCCAACGCTTGCCCCACCCGTCGCCGTTCTGTCACATCCGAGACCAACGCCAACAACCGGGACGGTTCGCGGTCCCTTCCCGGCAAAGAACTGAATTTCACCTCCGCCCAAAGCAAAGACGCATCCGCGTTCAAAAGGCAAATCTCATGATGCCGTCCCACGCCTGCGGTCATCCATTCCAAGCTGTCTCCGTACACTTCCCGGCTCTCGCTCGACATAAAATCGCAGAACTTCCGCCCCAAAATCTCCGCAATGGGATACCCCAACATCGCGGCCAGCTTCCCATTCACAAACGTGGTCACCCCCTGATCATCCAACATCCACAACCCTTCGCCCACGGATTCCACCATCTGTTGGTACCGCTGCTCGCTCTGCCCCAACTCCTGCTCCATGGACCGGCGACCGGTCACGTCTTCAATCACCGCCACGTGATACGTCGGCGGTTCACCGGGCTTCCACAACGGCGCGACCGACACATTCACCCAAATTTCCGAACCATCCGCCCGCAAATACCGCTTCTGCATGGAATAGCTCGTGATCCGCCCCTCGACCATCGCCCGCGTATTCTCCACTTCCGCCTCCCAATCATCCGGATGCGTGATCGCCATGAAGGTGCTCGCCGTCATTTCCTGCGGACTCAACCCCACAATCTCGCAAAACTTCGGGTTCACCCGCACAAATCTCCCCGTCTGCGTTTCCACCTGCGCCACGCC
>CAZEQV010000237.1:0-5895 GCA_964514435.1 uncultured Verrucomicrobiota bacterium | reverse complement strand
TGGAGGTGGCGCGCCGGGACAAGGTGGAGATGATCGTGGGACTGGGCGGCGGCAGCAGCATGGACACGGCGAAAGGGACAAACTTCATTCTCACCAATGGGGGACGGATGCAGGATTATTGGGGCACCGGCAAAGCCACCAAGCCGATGTTGCCGTTGATCGCGATTCCCACCACGGCCGGCACGGGCAGCGAGTGTCAGTCGTACGCGTTGATTGCCGATGCGGTCACCCATCAGAAAATGGCCTGTGGAGATCCGAAAGCGTCGGCGGTCGTGGCCATTTTGGATCCGGTGTTGACGCTAACCCAGCCGCGCACGGTGGCTGCCTGTACCGGCATGGATGCGATTGCGCACGCGGTGGAGACGGCCGTGACGAAGCGGGCCAACCGTCTTTCCGAGATGTTGTCGAGGGAAGCGTACCGGCTGTTGTCGGCGAGTTTTCCGGTGGTGCTGAGTGATCCGGACAATCTTGCAGCGCGGGAGGCGATGCAACTGGGCGCGGCGTTGGCCGGCATGGCGATTGAAACCAGCATGTTGGGCGCGGCTCACGCGGCCGCCAATCCGTTGACGGCGCATGTGGGCATCATTCACGGCCAAGCGGTGGGGTTGATGTTGCCGCACGTGGTACGATTCAACATGCAGGATAGCGTGGCGCGCGCCCGGTACGACGAGATGGACGCCCACTTGCCGGAACGACTGGAGGATTTGCTCCAACGGGCTGGTTTGCCGCGTCGGTTGAGCGAATGTGGTGTGAATCGGGAGTTGATTCCCACGCTAGCGGGCGAAGCGGCGCGACAGTGGACAGCGACGTTCAATCCGCGGATTGTACAAGCGCCCGATTTTGTCCAGTTGTACGAAGCAGCATTTTGAAATGAGCAACGCGCAACCACAACCTAAGCCCGACCACACGCACCGGGGACAGACGCGAGCTGGCAATTATTTCGTGTCGAATTACCCGCCGTATCCGTTTTGGAAGCCGGACTTCGTGCCGGAAGCAAAGGCAGCCTTTGAAAGGCCGCCAGTGGCCGGTACGCCGCTGGGGTTGTACGTGCACATTCCGTTTTGCCGGAAACGTTGTCACTTCTGCTATTTCAAGGTGTACACCGACCAGAACGCGGCGCAGGTGCAACGGTACATTGACGCGGCGGTCGCGGAACTGAAGCTGTATGCCGGCCAGCCGTTCCTTGGCGGACGGAAGTTGGACTTCGTCTATTTTGGCGGCGGCACGCCGTCGTATCTTTCGGCGCGGCAGTTGGCCGACCTGACCGGGCAACTCAAGGATTTGCTGCCGTGGGACGAAGCCGAGGAGGTCGCGTTCGAGTGCGAGCCGGGCACGCTGACGGAACCGAAGCTGGAAGCGATTCGGGCGATGGGCGTCACAAGGTTGAGTCTGGGGGTGGAAAACTTCGACGACCACATCTTGGAGATCAACGGCCGGGCGCACCGGTCGGGCGAGATTGAGCGGGCGTACCGGTTCGCGCATTCGATCGGATTTGACCAGATTAACATAGATCTGATCGCCGGCATGGTGGAGGAAACGGAGGATAACTGGCGCCGGTGCGTTGCCAGGACCGTGGAGCTTTCGCCGGACAGTGTGACGATCTATCAGATGGAGATCCCGTTCAACACCACGATCTACAAAGAGATGAAAGCCGCCGGCAAACTCGTGGCCCCGGTGGCGGATTGGCAGACGAAGTCCGCCTGGCTCGATTACGGTTTCAAGGAATTGGAGAGGGCAGGATACACCGTGGTCAGCGCGTACACGGCGGTGAAGGATCCGGCCCGTACGAAGTTCGTGTATCGGGACCGGCTGTGGGAAGGCGCGGACTTGATGGGTATCGGCGTGGCGTCGTTCTCGCACGTCGGCGGTGTGCATTATCAGAACGAGCACGATGTTGGGCCGTATTTGGACAAGGTGGAACGGGGCGAGTTGCCGCTGTGGCGGGCGTACCGGCCGACCGAGGAGCAGCGGCTGATACGGGAAATGATTTTGCAGATGAAACTGGGGCGCATCAGTCGCGGATATTTTCGGCGGAAATTCGGCGCGGATATCACGGAACGATTTGCGGGGCCGTTTCGGATGTTGGAATCGGAGGGTTTGCTGAAGATCGAGGGCGACGTGGTCCAGCTCACGCGGGAGGGGTTGTTGAGCGTGGACAGTTTATTGCCGGAATTCTATCAGGCGGAGTATCGCCATGGACACAGTGGCTGAGCCAACATTGGTATGCCGGCACGGTTGTTGTTGGGGAACCAAGACGGAGACGTCTTGTGAGTTGTGTCCCATTGTCGGGTTCTACGAAGCGTCGTTGATGACGCTGCCGCACGTGGACCGGTTGGCGGCCGAACAGATGCCGCAACCTTACCGGCAATTGTTGGCGCATGATCGCGACATGACGAGCACGCTGGAGGAGTTTCACGGGGCGCGGACGCATCTGCGCGTGTTGCGACATAATCGGACCGGGAGTGTCTATCAACGGGAAGTGGTGTTGGAGTTGGACGGGTCCGGGCGGGCGGTCGAGTTTGGGGCGATTGCGATGCGCCTGGATTTGTTTGACGCCGAGATGCAGCAGATGATCCTGATGGCGCGGCGGCCGTTGGGGGCGATTTTGCAGCAGTTTCAAATGCCGTTCTCCAGCCGTCCCAAGTCGTTTGTGACTGTGGAATCGGATCGGTTGATGAACGAGATTTTCGGGTTGAGCGGGCGTCACCGGCTCTATGGGCGGTGCAACGCCTTGTACGACGGACAAGACCGGTTATTGGCGGACATCGTGGAGATTCTTCCGCCGGAGGTTGCGAAATGAGCAAGACATACGACACGATCGTGGTGGGAGGAGGGCCGGCAGGTTCAGCGGCGGCGACGACGCTGGCGATGAAAGGGCGCAAGGTATTGCTGTTGGAGCGGGAAAAGTTTCCCCGGTATCACATTGGCGAATCGCTGATGCCGTACTGCTACTATTCTTTCGAGCGGCTTGGTGTGCTGGACAAGATCACCAACGCTCATTTCACCAAGAAATACAGCGTCCAGTTTGTGACGACGGACGGCAAGGTGTCGCAGCCGTTCTACTTTTTCCAGCATCGCGATCATCCGTCCTCGACGACGTGGCAAGTCTTGCGGAGCGAGTTCGACTCGATTCTCCTGGATAATGCCCGTGAGAAGGGCGTGGAGGTGCGGGAGCAGATGACGGTGAAGTCGTTGATCCGTGAGAATGGCAACAAGGTGGGGGGAGTTCGGGGCGCGGACGCCACCGGGCAACCGTTTGAATACCGCGCTCCCATCACGGTGGACGCGACCGGGCGGGATGGATTGACACAGGTGCAGGCTGGTTGGCGTGTGCGCGATCCGTATCTGAACAAGGTCGCTATTTGGACGTACTTCAAAGGGGCGGTGAGGGATCCGGGTTTGGATGCCGGTTCCACCACGGTCGCGTATCTGCCAGAGAAGGGGTGGTTCTGGTACATCCCGTTGCACGACGACCGCGTCAGCGTGGGGATCGTAGCCGAGGCGTCGTATCTGTACCGGGACACAAAAGACTTGGAGGCGATATTCAATCGGGAAGTCCAGAACAATGCTTGGATCAAACACCATTTGTCCGTGGGCGAGCGCTGCGAGAAGTTTTGGGTGACGGGGGAGTTTTCCTACCGCGCCCGACACTGCGCGGAGGATGGGCTGGTGATGGTGGGGGATGCGTTTGCGTTTCTTGATCCGGTATTCTCGTCGGGCGTGTTTCTGGCCTTGCGATCCGGTGAGATGGGGGCGGAAGCGGTGGAAGCCGCCCTGCGTTCCGGTGACGTGAGCGCGCGCCGGTTTGAGGAATATGGACGGCAGTGTTGCAAGGGAATCGAGGCGATGCGGCGGCTGGTCTATGCGTTTTACGATCGAGGCTTCAGTTTCGGTTCTTTGATCAAGAAACATCCCGATCTGCGCGGACGACTGACGGATTGTTTGATCGGGGATCTGTTCTCCGACTTTGATCCCTTGTTCGAGGCGGTCGGGGAATTCGCCCGCGTGCCGGAACCCTTGAAGCACGGATTACCAGCGGGTACAAACAACGCATGCGCATTGTCCAATTAACGCCGGGCACGGGAAACTTCCACTGCGGATCGTGTTTGCGTGACATTGCATTGGTCCGCGAGTTGCGCCAGCGCGGACACGATGTGTTGATGGTGCCGATGTATCTGCCGTTCGTCGAAGACGACGGGGAGAAGGTGGAGACGGCGCCGCTGATGTTTGGCGGGATCAACGTGTATCTGTCCCAGAAAATGCCGATGTTTCGCAAGATGCCGGCTTGGGTGGGACGCCTGTTGAGCGCACCGGCCTTGTTGCGGGCGTGCGCGCGATTCAGCAACATGACGACGGCGCGGGACCACGGCGAACTGTCCATCTCGATGCTGCGGGGCGAGGCAGGTCTTCAGTCGGCGGAGATAGAGAAGCTGATTGCGTGGCTGAAAACCCAACCGGCTCCCGACGTGGTCTGCTTGTCAAACAGTCTGCTTGCCGGTTTGGCCCGGCGATTGAAACAGGAGTTCGGTGTGCCGGTTCTCTGCACGTGGCAGGGCGAAGATTCGTTTTTGGACAGCCTGCCGGAGCCGTACCGGACGGAAGCATGGTCAGAATTGGCGCGTCGCAGCGTGGATGTGGATCAGTTCATCGCCGTGAGTCATTTCTTTGCCGGCGTGATGAATGCCAAGGTAAAGTTGCCGGCTGAAAAGATCACGATGATCTACAACGGCGTCAACTTCGCCGGCTACGAATTGGGACAGATGCCGGCAACGCCCACGATTGGGTACTTGGCGCGGATGCATCACGGCAAGGGGCTGACGACTTTGGTGGATGCGTTTGTGGAATTGAAGAAGCGTCCGCGCTGGCAGGGTGCGCGCTTGCTGATTGCGGGCACGACGACACCGGCCGACGAACCATATCTGCGGCAGTTGCGCCAGAAGATCGCTGAGGCCGGAATCGAAGATGCGGTCGAATGGCACCCGAATCTGGAGCATCAAGCGAAGCTGGATTTTCTTCGGAGTTTGTCGGTATTCAGCGTGCCGGCCACGTATGGCGAAGCATTCGGATTATTTGTGATTGAGGCGATGGCATGCGGCGTGCCGGTCGTGCAGCCGCAACACGGCGCGTTCCCGGAAATCTTGGACAAGACCGGTGGCGGTTTGTTGTGTGAGCCGCATGACCCGGTGGCGTTGGCGGATGCTTTGGAGCAAGTGTTGTCGGATCCGCAGGTCGCCCGCAAAATGGGCGAGCAGGGACGCGAGAGCGTGTTGAAACATTTCAGTGTGGCGCGGATGGCGGACGAGGTGGAGAACGTTCTGCAGAAAGTGATCAAACAACATGGCGCACGAGTTTAAGATTCGGCGGATGGTGGAGTTCTCGGAGACCGACATGGCCGGGATCATGCATTTCACCAACTTTTTCCGGTACATGGAGGCGGCGGAACACGCGTTTTATCGGTCGCTGGGTCTGAGCGTGAACAGCATGGAATCGTTGGGATGCGGCTGGCCGCGGGTGAAAGCGGAGTGCGAGTACAAACGTCCGCTGCGGTTCGAGGAGGAAGTGGAGATTCATCTGGTGGTGCGCGAGATGCGGAACCGTTCGATTGGTTATGAGTTTGTGTTTCGCTCCGGCGGGCTGGAGGTGGCGCGGGGCGGTTTGACGGTGGTGTGCGTGGCAAAAGACAAGGCGACCGGGGAGATGAAAGCGGTAACGATACCGGCCGAGGTGCGGGCAAAGATTGAACAAGCGCCGGCAAGTTTGCTGGCGAACAAGGAGAAATAGAAATGGCGGCGGATACTCAGCATACCGGGATGGCGTGGTTGGTGTTTGCGTTGATGACGGTGGTTTCGTGGGGATTGTACGGGCTGTTGTTGCATACCGGTCAGGTGGGAATGG
>CAZEQV010000236.1:0-5951 GCA_964514435.1 uncultured Verrucomicrobiota bacterium | reverse complement strand
AGGTACATCTGACCAAGTCCCCCGCCGAACACCGCGGCCACGCCCCATTCAAGCAACTCAAACAGCATGGAGGTGGACATCGTGAGATCAAGGGGCAGAAAATAGCCCCAGAAACCGCGTACGTTGACGACGCGCAGGAAGACCTCGCGGATCGGATAGGCGAGCATCAGGCCGTAACTGAAATGCACGATACGGTCGAAATTGTTTCGCTCCCACCCCACGAGACTGTTGAATGTTCGCCCGATGATTCCATGAAACCAGATATCATAGGGCACGGCAGCGTATGTGTAATGTGCCCCGACCTGATGCAGACACATGAATACGAAGATCATGGTGTAGGAGGCTCGCGAGAACAGCAGCCGGCGATGAAACAAAGCCAGAAAGACCGCCGCTGCCAGGCTGAGAGCATTCTCCAATAGCCAAGTATTGCGCTCCCACGGATTGATCGCCAGTGCAACCCACCAAACTCCGAACATCCCAGCGAGGATCAGCAAGTAATGCCGATGGGGCAGCAGCCGTATGCGGGTCCAACTGTGCATGTGCAGCTTGCCGGCAACCCGTTTGGCATCACCTCGACCGCCACGGTGAGGCACTCGGGGTTTCATCTCCGTTTTACTCCTTAACATTCAGATCGTGATGAGAACGCATCCGTCAGACATCGAGAGGCGCGAGCTCCCAGTTGAACTCACCGGCGATGATGCGATCATTCTTTCACTGTGATGTTATTGCGAACTTCGCGCCCACCTGCGGCGGTGCGTGCAACTTCCACGGCTGCGTTCTTGATATCTCGCGTGTTCACAAAGCCACTCAACTGGACAACGTCCTTGAATGTTTCCACATTTACTCCCTCACAATACTGCCGCTGACTATCTCGTGATAGCGCTTCCTTGACACGGGACGAGGTGGCGAGGTCATTGATACGTTCGGTTTCACTTTGTGTGTAGCGACTGCTGGTGGCGCAGCCGGTTACGCCCACAAGTATCGGCAACGTGCCGAGGCAGATGATCAACCCGAATCCGTTGAGAACCGTGCGTCTGTTTGATGATTTGTTTGACATATCATTCCTTTTTTGTTGCGGCATTAACCAAGAACCTCTTGCTCTTCACCACAGTGCAGATCCTAAACTCGCTTCCTGACACCCACCTGCGCCGGGCGCATCGAAACCTTGTTACTTCTTGTCTTGAATCGCGTCACCGGTGTTGGAGACGTCTTTGCCGAACCCGCGATATGTGTTGCAGCCGATGCTGAAACTGACGAGCAACAACGTGAGGAGTACTAGCGATCGCTGATATTTTAGATGAATGATCATTTGGTGCCTCTGGATGGATGTGATGTTGCGGGCAATTCATTTGCGCCGCCTTCTAGACAACTACGTCCAACTGCCGCGAAGTGCTATGGGGCGCAACCCTACCGTCATACTTGAGCGAAGGGAGGGACGCTCTATTCCATTCTCGCCAACACGTCTTCGACAGAGATCGCTGCAAACGTGGTCGCAGAGTCGGCCATGGCGTAGGGGATGATCAGGTGCGGGCCATGCAGGAGGCTGCCGCAGGAATAGACGACGTTGGGCACATACCCCTCGCGCTCGTTGGCGTCGGGTTTGATCAACGGTTCGCGGAGGCGGCCAATCACTTGGCGCGGATCATCCCGGTCGAGCAGGAACGCGCCGATGCAGTATTTGCGCATGGCGCCCACGCCGTGACTCAGCACCAGCCAACCGGCTTCGGTCTCGATCGGTGAGCCGCAATTGCCCAACTGCACCCATTCCCACGGAAACTTCGGCTTCACCAGAAGCTGGGCGCTGTTCCAAAAATGCAAGTTGTCCGAATCCATCAAGTAAATGTTTTCCGCGTCCTGGCGGCCGAGCATGACGTACCGGCCATTGATCAGGCGGGGGAACAGCGCTAGCCCTTTGTTCTGCACGGCCGGACCGTTCAACGTGACAAATTTGAAGTGCCGAAAGTCCGGCGTCTCGATGAATTGCGGCAAGACCATCTTGCCGTCATAGGCGGTGTACGTGGCGTAATACGTCCGCGTCCCGTCGG
Source organism: uncultured Verrucomicrobiota bacterium (assembly GCA_964514435.1). GTDB lineage: Bacteria > Verrucomicrobiota > Verrucomicrobiia > Palsa-1439 > Palsa-1439 > CAZEQV01. The sequence continues at coordinate 3,906 of CAZEQV010000236.1, read as the reverse complement.
CGTGGCGAAACCAAACGAAGCGGGCATCCTCGATCCCCTTCCGTTGGGACGGCGTGGTGGGAAACAGCACGCGTTCCGAGAGCCGCGAGTCGGGCGGAAACTGCACTTCGTAATTCGACTGCGCTACCATCATGATCTTCCGGGCGGCGGACAGGCGCTCCTTCGTGCGGAGACTGGCGCGGAGTTCTCCGAGCGTGAACTTCTCACCCAAGCCGTGCAAAGCTTGCCGGCTGAAGGCATCGGCCAATCCAAGTTCATCAAGTTTCCGGCCAAACAGACCTTTCTCGTAGGTTGGATTGGGTATTTGGTCCGGTTCGAGACAATACCGGGCTGGCGGGTTGATCGTGAGCGTGCCGGTCGCGTCCACGATACCGGTGCGAAACGTAATCGAGGAAATGTGTCCCTCGCCGGTCGCCCGCAGACTGAGAACAAACCGCAATGACCCGGCCGGCAAATCGGACAGTTCCGGGTGCGGCACCATGGACGGGTTGAATAACGCAGCCGCTTCCAGCGAGTATTCGTTGCTGAAATACGCGCCCAACAACCACGCCCGCTCTTCCGAAACTGGCCGGCTGACCGGCAACCGCTCGCAGCGGCGGCGGAGAAACTCTTCGATTTTCACATGCCGTTCCCCAAACTCCGCCCGCACCTGTTCCCACAGCGCGTGAACTTCGCTCTCCGGCAGGGCCATGATTTGTCCGGTCAGGTTCACTGCGCGCCGGTCCGTGGTCGCCAGAAATGGCCGGAGCAACACCCGCGACCGATCCGGATGCAGCGTGACCGTGGATCGCTGAATAGCGGCGGTGGTCATGGGTCATGCCGGCGGTTGGTTGAACACGGTGACGGAGTTGTGCATGAGCTGCATTTCGGCGAGCGCGAGCAGGAAAGCCAGCGTGGACTCCGCCCCTTGGTTCTGGTTGACGCGATCCACATGCAACGCATCGCGACAACCACCGGTGCTGGAGGAATAAACTTCCAACCCGAGATCGTTCCAGCCGAGAAACCAATCGAACGCGCGTTGCGCCTCCTCATACCACCACGTGTCCGCCGTGACCCGGTAGGCTTCGAGGCTGGCGGAAACCATGGCCTGCGCCTCGATCGGCTGTTGATCGAACGTCGCACGGTGACCGCCGCGCTGATGAAAACCGTTGCTGCCGATCGGGCGGAAGTCGCCGCTCTCGGCGGTTTGCGCCTCCGCCAGCCACCGGAGCGTTTGGAGTCCGCGCTCGAGGACCGCCGACTGGCCGGTGGCGTGGCCGGTCAGGATCAGTGCGTGGGCGAGTTTGGCGTTGTCATACGAGAGCACCGCTTCAAACCACGGCCAATCCGGTTGGGCCGTCCGGTCAAAGAGTTCCATGAGCCGGGTGGTCAGTTGATCGCGAATTTGGGCGGCAAATCGGTCACCGCTTAGCCGGTGCAGGTATTCGTGAATCCCCAACAGGCTGAACGCCCACGCCCGCGGGGACTTGAACTCAGTCACGACCGGCAACGCTTGTGCGAAAATCTGGCCGGCCATGATTTGAAAACTCCGGTACGGCGAACGTCCCGCGCCCGTCCCTAAAGCCCACAGTGCCCGGCCATGCGAATCTTCCGAGCCTTGGTCATCAAGCCAATGCCGGTCGAAACTCAGGTGGTTGTGGAAGCGGTTGGTTTTCGGGTCGAACGCGTAATGGAGAAAGGCCGCGTAGGTCGTGGCGAGGGTCCGCACGCTGGCCGGCTCTTCTTCCATCTCGTCCAGCAACGTGGCGAGGATGAAGGCGCGCGCGTTGTCGTCGGTGCAGTAGCCCTCGGAAAAATTCGGCACGGTGAACAGCGCGTGCTGGAAGAGGCCGGTCGAATCGGTCATCCGCGCCAGGTGATCCAGTTTCATGGCCGGCAACTCTTGCGGCTGCTGATCGAGTGTTTTGGTGGCGAATGATTTTCGGGACAACACGGCGCGTTCCAGCCGCGCCTCCTCGAAGGACCGCAGGTATTGACGCGCCGCGTGGCTCCAAACCATCTCGCGTCCCAATTTGTAAGCCTGTTTCCGCATGACATGGCGGCGGGTGTCGTCGCGGAGCAAGCCGGTCACCGCGGTGGCGATGGCTTGGCTGTCGCCGAATGGCACAAGCACGCCCCGGCCGTCGGCCAGCAATTCCGTGGCATGCCAGTATGGCGTCGAAACGACCGCTTTACCGGCGCCGAACGCGTAGGCCAGCGTGCCGGAGGTAATTTGGGCCTCATTCAGATACGGCGTGATATAGACGTCCGACGCGCCGATGAACTCTTTCAATTCCGCCAGCTCGACGAAGCGATTGTAGAAGATGACGTTCTTCTGGATCTGGTTGCGTGTGGCGAGCCGTTCGAGACTGAGCCGGTAGGCTTCGCCTTGTTCGCGCACCTCATTCGGGTGCGTCGCGCCGAGGACGACATACACCACATTGGGGAACTCGGCCAGGATTGCCGGGAGCGCGTTGAGGACGTACGCGATTCCTTTGTTCGGGGAGAGCAGGCCGAACGTGAGCAAGACCACGCGCCCGGCCACGCCGAATTGGTCTTTGTAATAGTTCGGGTCCACAAACGGGATGTCGGGGATGCCGTGCGGGATGAAATCAATCTTGGCCGGTGGGGTCTGGTAGATTTTCTCCAACATCTCCCGGCCGCGTTCGGCCATGACGATCAATCGCGTCGAACGCGCGATCAACTCCTGCATCACGCGCCGCTGGTCGGCGTTTGGCTCGCGCAGGACCGTATGCAGCGTGGTCACAACCGGCATCCGCAATTCCCGCAACAAGGCCAGCAAGTGGCTGCCGGCTGAGCCGCCAAAGATGCCGAACTCGTGTTGCACGCACACGATGTCCACGTTGCCGATGTTCAGAAAGTCGGCCGCGCGTTGGTAGGAGGCGACATCTTGCTCCTCGATTTCGAAGCGCACGACGGCCGGGTATTCGTAGCCCTCATGGATGTCATTGACCGGCACGGCGAAACACTCGACACCGGGATGCTCAGCGGCCACGGCGGTCAACACATCGGCGGTGAACGTGGCGATGCCACACTTGCGTGGCGGGTAATCGCCGACGAACGCGATTCGCCGAATCTCAGAGGCCGTGGTCATGGGATAAGCAATTGAGTGTGCCTACCGGATGGGTGGATGGCTATGGGGTGAACACCCCATAGCCGGCCCGCCCGGCGGAGCGGACATTCACGGGTGCCAATCAATCAACTTTTGAACCGGTTGACGCAGCGGTATGCGCGAGCCTTGCAGCGGCATCTGCAACGCGGCGCACCGGACGGCTTGCGCACGGCTCGCGCCCTGGGACAGCAGGCGGCGGCGCTGCGGTTGGAGACGTTGGATGTGGCGCGGATGCATGAGGTGGGGTTGGCTGGACGGGACGCGGCCGGTCATCCACGGCGGGCGGAATCATTTTTTGCCGAGGCGATCACGCCGATTGAGCAGACGCATCGCGCGGCGAAATCGGAATCCTCCCGGTTGGATCGGCTGGAGCGAACACTGGAACGGCGCGCGAAAGACTTGGCGACAGCGAACCGGTTTCTCAAACGGGGCATCGCGCAACGCAAGACGGCGGAGCGCGCTCTGAAGAAGAGCGCGGAACACTATGCGCGGTTGGCCAAGGAATCCCACCGGCTGCAACGACACTTGCGCCAGTTGACCCACCAGATTTTGGCGGCGCAGGAACTGGAGCGGACGCGGACCAGCCGGGGATTGCACGACCAGATGGTGCAAACTCTGGTGGGCATTGATCTGCGGCTGTTGTCGCTCAAGACCGGGGCGGCGGCCAACGCGCTGGGTTTGAAGAAAGAAATTGCCAGCACCCAGCGACTGGTGAAACATTCCGTGGAGAGGTTGCGGAGATTCTCCCGTGAATTCCGCCATCAACATGAATCCTGAACTGACCGGCTTGACGC
>CAZEQV010000235.1:0-5980 GCA_964514435.1 uncultured Verrucomicrobiota bacterium | reverse complement strand
CAAATGATGACGGGACAATTACTGCACCTAGCCATGGGCCTTGTCGTACTTGCGACCGCTAGCATCAGCTTGGCGCTAAAGCAACCACAGGACTCATTCTGGCTCGAACGTAAATGGACGAATAATTTTGTAGCCACTGTCAACCAATTCGGATTTGGAATTGCGATCGATGCAACGAACACCTTGTACGTGACTGACGGCAATCGTTTGAATCTCTACAGCAGTCTTGGCGACACAATCACAAATTGGCCCATCGCCGGTGTTCGGGATGTTGCCACTCATCCGACAAGCAATCTGCTGGTTGTCTGCCTCAGCGTGACAACATCAAACCAAGTGCGCATCTATAACACGAACGGCACCTTGGTTCGCCAATGGGGAACTCACGGCACGGGCAATGGTCAATTCAATACACCTTATGCGATTGCTGTTGGCACAAATGACCTAATTTATGTTGCTGACACCTTGAATAATCGGATCCAAGTGTTTGACCTTGAAGGCAATTATATCACCAAATGGGGACAATTCGGTACGGCCGGTGGATACTTTGATTCGCCGCGCGATATCGACCTCGGCCCTGACGGTGTGGTGTATGTCGCTGATTTTGGCAATGACCGCGTGCAGATGTTTAGCGCACAAGGAGAGTTTCTCCGACAATTCAAGTACACGACGGCCGGCTTGACGGTTGGACCAAATACGGTGGCTGTGTCCCCTGAGAATATTGTCTTTGTTGGCGACAACCTGACTCAATGGATTCAGCAGTTGGTCAGTCCATCAGGACAAGTCTTGTATGTGTTTCCCATAACATATGGACCAATCCAATATAACGCAGCCTCAGCGCAGAATTTGCACGGAGCCACTTTTAGCCGAGATGGTCAAGTCCTCTATGTCTTGACCGAGGGAGAAATCCGTGTGGCGCGTCGAGCTTACCGGACGATGGGGCCGCTTGTGCCGAATGCGCTCCCCCTGCCGGCTTTGTTCGAAGCCAAACAGCGCACCGGCACGACGCTCATTGATGTGGATTTCAAAATCCTTGACCCTGATGACGCCACGGTCACGGTGGGCGCGGCGGCCTTTCTGTCCAACCGCAAAGATTTGCGGGCGATGATCCCCATGAACACCTTCGAGGAGGGCAGCAGCTCCAATCTCGGCACGAACATTCCCACCGGCATCATGCACCGGCTGACTTGGAACGCCGCAGCCGACTGGACGACCAATTTTGCCAATGTCCGAATTGACATAATGGCCAAGGATAATCGCGGGTTGATTGATCTGCACTTTCTGCATATTCCCTCCAATGCCGTGCTGCCGGAACTGGTGATCAACCGTTCCCCCTTGCGGCACGATGATTTGCTCGAAGCATGGACGTGGCTGCTGGCCACGGGACGTTCATCCATTGCACTGCAAACCGGCGATGTTTGGGGTGTATCGGGTCCGATTGACGGGCAGCTATTGGCGCAAACCGTCGTCATCACCAATTTTCCGCAAACCCTGACCACGGACGCCGGTCGCGCTTATCTCTTTGAGCTCATGAACGTGCGCGAGGCTGATTCCAATGAGGTATACCGGGCAAAGGTTGCCACCACGCCCACCACCGTCACCAAGTGGTCTTCACGCAACCGGGTCGGCGATTTACCGGGCGCGGTCAACGAATACGGATTTGATACCGGCCTGTTCAGCACCAACGTCAATGCCACGGTCTCCAATGCGTGGTGGGTGGTTCCGTTGCCTTGACCATTCGGGGTTTGAACGGTGATTTACTTGTGTCACAAACGAGCTTGTTGCCCATCACTGCTGCCGTTGGCGGCATTGCTGGTCGCGTTCAGCGCCGCGGTTGAAGGCCAGGTTCAGTTCACGCAATCCTCCCTGCCGCCCGGCATCATCACCAACTCATCGGAAACCGTCACGCTGGGCAGCACGGTCTCGACCGTGGCCGCTCCGATGGTTTCTGACACCTACTACTTCAGTCACTGGACAATCAATGGTGTTCGTCAACAGGATGAACTGGGGCGCGGCATCAATCCCATTACCCTGACTGTCACCCAGCCCATCACCGCGCAGGCTGTTTACGTGGCCGAAACGGAGGACACCGAGCCTGACGGAATCCCGGATTGGTTTGAGCGCCATTTCTTCAACACCGTCACCAACGTGCCGGCATCCGACGCGGACGCGGATGGTTTCACGCTTGCTCATGAATTCGCTCGCGATCTTCATCCGCGAGTAATGGACACGATGTCAACCGGCGGCATTTCAAGACGCGGATCCGTCGTCTTACCATTTGTCGCCGATACGAACTACGTCGCTTATGCCCTCACCAGTGAGCCACCCGGCCTGCTCGATAGTTTCACGCCGGTCCTGTTGGGCACGGCACAAACACTCCCGGATATCGGGTTTGAATCGGGTACGTACCGCTTTGCACAATGGCTGGTCAACGGCGTCCGCGTGGCCGACGAACTGGGCCGTTCCATCCACGGGTTGAGCATCACCATCACCAACGCCACCACGGTCACGGCATTGTTCTTGGATGCCAATCAGGATGCCGACAGCGACGGAGTGGCCGACTGGTTCGAGCTTCATTACCACGGGACACTCGCGCAAGATCCGATTTCCGACACGGATGGTGACGGATTCACACTGCCGATGGAGTTTGTGCGCGACTCACATCCGAACCTACCGGATTCGATCAACTCGGGAGGAATCTCCCGTCGGTCTTCGGGAATCCTACTGGCTTTGCTGGATACCAATCTAGTGTCCTATGCCATTCAGTCAGTACCTCCCGGCTTGTTTGATTCCAGCGATTTTGTGCCGAACGGCAGCACCCAATACTTGCCCGCTTTTGTGGACGGCACCGGAGGCTATTATCTTGGAGAGTGGCTGTTGAATGGCCAGCGGATTGCTGATGAGCTGGGCCGCGCTGTCGGCGGACTTCCCATCGTCATTACCAACAACAGCGAGTTGGTTGGCAAGTTCTTTACCGAAACCGAGGACAGCGACAACGACGGCGTACCGGACTGGTTCGAGTGGCAGTATTATGGATCGCTGGTCAACGATGCCGCTTCCGATACGGACGGCGATGGCTTCAACCTGCTGGTGGAGTTTCAACGAGATTTTCATCCGCAGCTTGCCGACGTCATGTCCGGCGGCGGCATATCGCGCCGCAGTTCCGCCCTATTTGCGGCCGACCTTTCCGGATTCGCTTATTATATCATCAATAGCGACCCACCCGGCTTTGCCGACGAATCAGCCGCCGTCACGGTCGGCACCCTGATCACCACTCCGTATTTCTCAGGGATCACCAACGGCATGATTTTCAGCCACTGGAATCTCAATGGTGTGCGGCAACTCGATGTTTTCGGACACCCATTGAATCAGCTTTCGATCACGGTGCTTTCCTATACCTTGGCAACCGCGGTCTTCTATGGTGCCGATGCCGACAGCGACCTTGATGGGTTGCCTGACTGGTGGGAGGCTTTGTATTTTGGTCACCCGACAAATACGAACGCGGGCGCCGACAATGACGGTGATGGAATGGCCAACGGCGCGGAGTTTCTGGCCCAAACGAACCCCGCCGATCCTTCCAGTGCCTTGCGCATCACACTCGCCACCCTCGAACCCACCGGGTTTAGTTTTGCGTTCCCAACAGTGAGCGGATTGGTCTATCAAGTGCAGTACAAATACGACCTGACTTCGACCAACGCTTGGGAAACGGCAGACGAAGAAATTGATGGCACCGGCAGCTTGGTTCAGGTCATTGATGAAGATTCGCTGACCGAAACGCAGAAGTTCTACCGCGTCCGCCTGAAACCGGCGCCCTGAGCGGCCGGCTTCAGTCGAAGACAACGGTCTTGCCGCCATACACCAGGATTCGGTGCTCCAGATGCCAACGCACCGCCCGCGACAACACCACCTTCTCTAGATCGCGTCCTTTCTGCACCAAATCATCCAACTGGTCACGGTGGGAAATCCGCACCACGTCTTGCTCGATGATCGGTCCCTCGTCCAATTGTTCCGTCACATAATGACTGGTCGCGCCGATCAATTTCACGCCGCGCTCAAAAGCCCGATGATAGGGACGCGCCCCGCTGAAGGCCGGCAGAAACGAGTGATGAACATTGATGATCCGCTGCGGGTATTCCGCCACAAACTCCGGCGAAACGATCTGCATGTACCGCGCCAGCACCACCAGATTGATCCGTTGTTCCCGCAGCAGTTGGCGTTGCTGCCGTTCGACCTCATGTTTGTTCTCCGCCGTCATCGCAAAATGCCGGTAGGGCACCCGGTAAAACTCCGCGATTCGCCCAGCATCTGGATGATTGCTGATGATCAGCGGTATCTCACAGGCCAGTTCGCCGCTTTGATGCCGATACAGCAAATCCACCAGACAATGATCATATCGGGAAACGAAGACCGCCATCCGCGGCGGCACAGCCGAATACTCCAGCCGCCAGCGCATCTGAAACCGTTCGGCCACCGGTCGAAAAGCCGCGTCAAACGCCCCAGCGGCAAGGTTGAAACCCTCCAAATCCCATTCCACCCGCATCAGAAACAAACCCCGTTCCGCATCCTGGTGCTGGTCGGCGTGCAGGATGTTCGCGTTGTGTTCCAAGAGAAAGTTGGCCACAGCCGCCACGATTCCTTTGCGGTCGGGGCAATCAATCAGCAAAATCGCTGTTTTGTTCATGGCGTGGTTGTAGCACTATCTGCTTGCTCACCGCAAAACCAACTTTTCCTTGCCGGCCATCTGTGCCAATCTCCGCCTCCCATGCCGACCACTGTCACCATCGCCGTAAATCGCGATCATCCGCAATCCGACATCATCGAACGCGCTCTCGAAGTTCTGCGCCGTGGCGGACTCGTCGCCTTGCCAACCGAAACCGTTTATGGACTTGGCGCCCACGCCCTCGATGTTCGTGCTTTGGAAAACATCTTTACGGCCAAGCAACGCCCCCACTGGGATCCGCTCATCGTCCACGTCTCCGGCGCCGACATGGCCGAACGCCTGACAGGCAACGTACCGGCCTCATTTCCGAAGCTGGCTGAGTCCTTCTGGCCCGGCCCCATCACATTCGTCTTGCCGCGATCATCAATCGTGCCGAACCTCGTCACCGCGGGCCGCCCTACGGTTGCACTGCGAATGCCCCAACATCCGGTGGCGCTGGCCCTGCTCCAAGCCGGCAACCTGCCCATCGCCGCGCCCAGCGCCAACCTGTTCGGCCGTCCCAGCCCGACGTGCGCCGAACACGTTCGCGCCGATCTGGACGGACGGGTGGACTTGATCCTCGATGCCGGCCCCACCAAGTTCGGCGTCGAATCCACCATTCTCGATCTGACCAGCCCTCGCCCGACCATCCTTCGTCCCGGTGGTGTTACCCGCGAGGAAATCGAGAAAGTCACCGGCCCCGTCACGATTCTCGGTGCTGCAACTGGCGAGTCAACTTCGCGCGGGCTGCCCGCACCCGGCATGACGGACAAACATTACTCTCCCCGCGCGTTCATTGAACTATTTGACGCTCAAGTTCCCGGCTGGCGTGACAGGTTGGACCAGCGGTCCGGCAACCTAAAAGCATCGGGCATACATCACGGAATCATTCTCAGCGGCGGCGATCTAAATGGCATGGCACGAGACTTGTTCTCTCAAATGCGCCGATGCGATTCAGAAAACGCCACAATCATTCTCTGCGAACTGCCACCCCCCGCCGGGATCGGATTGGCGATACGCGACCGTCTCCTTCGCGCCGCGGGCCGTGGGAATCAAACTTGACCGGCGAAAACGCCGGCACGTTGGCGCGCGCACTGAATCTTGCTCTGCTCGCAAGGCGGCAGCACCCCGCCCTTCCCCGCTGGCGGATTATCAAACAGATCCGGCGCAAGTTTCGTCTCCGGCCCGAAGATCTGACATGGCTCATCGGTCAGTTCATTGAGCACAAGCTTGCGCCCGCCCGGCTCTCGCGATAGAGTCCGCCACGCTGGTTCGGGGGAGGGG
>CAZEQV010000234.1:0-6032 GCA_964514435.1 uncultured Verrucomicrobiota bacterium | reverse complement strand
CAACAAGTTCGCCGCGCTCAACACGGCGGTGTGGAGCGGCGGCTCGTTCGTCTATGTTCCCAAGGGCGTGAAATGCGATGTGCCGCTGTCGGTCTATTTCCGCATCAACGCGGAACAGTTCGGCCAATTCGAGCGCACGCTCATCATCGTGGACGACGACGCGTTCTGCCACTACGTCGAGGGGTGCTCCGCGCCCGTTTACACCACGCACTCGGTTCACGCGGCAGTGGTGGAAATTTTCGTGAAGAACCGGGCACGTTGCCGGTACACGACCATTCAGAACTGGTCCACCGACGTTTACAACCTCGTCACGAAGCGCTGCATGGTTTCCAGCCACGGCGTCATGGAATGGGTGGATGGCAACCTCGGCTCCAAGCGCACCGTGAAATATCCTTCGTGCTACATGATCGGCGAAGGCGCACACGGCGAAGTGCTCAGTCTTGCCTCGGCCGACCGCGGCATGTGGCAGGATGCCGGAGCCAAGATGGTGTTTTACGCCCCCAACTGCACGGCGCGCATCAACTCCAAATCCATCTCCGGCCACGGCGGACGAAGCTCATATCGGGGACTTGTGCAGGTGAACAATCAAGCGCCCAACTGCCGGGTGCAAGTCAACTGCGACGCGTTGATCCTCGATGAGATCAGCCGGTCTGACACGTATCCGGTCATGGAAATCCGCGGTGACCTGGCCACCGTCGAGCACGAGGCCAGCGTTTCCAACGTTTCCGAAGAGCAACTTTTTTACCTCATGAGTCGCGGCATCAAGAAAGAGGATGCTGTTTCCATGATCGTCAACGGATTTATCGAACCCATCGTGAAAGAATTGCCGATGGAGTTCGCCGTCGAAATCAACCGTCTCATCAACCTTCAAATGGAGGGTTCCGTCGGCTGAGGCAACGGCTGGCAACAGAACCCAACGGGAGACCCCACCGGGCCTCCCACCTTTTTTCCAGAACATGATTACCGGACTCACCAAACAATCAGTTGAAGCCATCGCGGCGCACAATCCCGGCTGGCTTGCCGCTCAACGCCAAACGGCCTGGCAGACATTCGACAACCTCCCCTTGCCCACCCGACGGGATGTGGACTGGCAACACTTTGACATCCGTCCCCTCAAGCTCGACAAGCTCAACATCGGCACCGAAAACCAGCCCAACGTGACCAGTCACCTGGCGGGCAATCCGGCCGGCAACGGAGTAATTTTCTGCGACCTGGCCACCGCCATCGCCAAGCACGGCGATTTGGTTAAGGAATACTTCGGCAAAAGCGTACCGGCGGATGAGCCAAACAAGTTCGCCGCCCTCAGCGCGGCGTGCTGGCAAGCCGGCACCTTCCTGTACGTGCCGGCCAACGTCCGCATCGAGGGACCGTTGGAGATTCGGTACGAGTTGCACGGACAATCCGCGGCAGCGTTTCCGCGCACGCTGGTGGTGATCGAACCCGGTGCGGAAGCGACTTTGTTGCAGAAATTCGTCGGGGGTCCCGCGGCTGGATCTAACGGTGTGCCGAGTCTCCATGCCAGCGCGACCGAGGTGTTCGTCAAGGAAGGCGGACATTTGCACTACATCAGCCAACAAAACCTTTCCCCCCACGTGTTCGACTTCACCATCAAACGGGCGCACGTCGCCAAGGATGCCGAGATTGACTGGGTGATCGGGATGTTCGGCGCATCCTTCCAACGCTACGACATCGAATGCATCATGGAGGGACAAGGAAGCACCAGTTATATGTACGGTGTCGGGTTCGGGGAGCGAAACCAGCAACTGGGCCAGTTCACCCGGCAGCACCACAAGACCGGCAACACCCTGAGCGATTTGCTGTTCAAGAACGTGTTGCGCGATAGCGCCGTGAGCAACTATACCGGGGTCATCAAGGTGGAAAAGAATGCCAACGGCACAAACGCCTACCAATCCAACCGGAATCTCGTTCTCAGCGACAAGGTTCAGTGCGACACGCGCCCGATTCTGGAAATCGAATCAAACCAGTTGCGTTGCACGCACGGCGCGACGGTCGGTCGCCTTGAGGAGCAGCAGTTGTTCTACCTGCGCAGCCGTGGACTGACGCTTGAACAATCCCGCCAGATACTCATCGAGGCGTTCCTCGACCCGGTATTGGCGCGCATCCAAGTCAAGAAAGTCTATCAGGAATTTAGCGACCTCATTCACTCCAAAGTGGTACGATAACGACCATGCTCAAAGTCCTTGATGCGGTCGAACTCGAAGAAGTACGTGACGATTTTCCCATCCTGCGGCAGTTCGTCCACGGAAAACCGCTGGTCTATCTCGACAACGCCGCGACTTCCCAAAAGCCCCGGCAAGTTATCGAGGCGATGAGCGATTATTACACCCGCTACAACTCCAACGTGCACCGCGGCATCCACGCCCTCGCCGAGCGCGCCACCCGCGAATACGAGCTTTCCCGAAAACGCATTGCCCGGTTCATCAACGCACCGGAATCAGAATCCGTCATATTCACACGCGGCACGACAGAGGGAATCAACCTTGTCGCCTATTCCTGGGCGCGCAACTATCTTCGCCGAGGCGATGAGATTCTCCTCACGTGGATGGAGCACCACAGCAACACCGTGCCGTGGTATCAGGTCGCCGAACAGACCGGTGCGCTCATCAAACGCATCGAATTGAATGACGACGGCACCTTGCGCCTCGAGGACCTGGACAGGTTGATCACCGAGCGCACCAAGCTCGTCGCGGTGATGCATGCCTCCAACGTCCTCGGCACGATCAACCCGGTGCGCTCGATCGCTGACGCTGCCCACAAGAAGGGCGCACTGGTGTTGGTGGACGGGGCGCAGAGCGTCCCGCACCTGCAGGTGGACGTTCAGCGGCTCGACGCAGACTGGTTCGTGTTCAGCGGCCACAAAATGTGCGGCCCCACGGCCAGCGGTGTCCTTTATGGCAAGCGGTCACTTCTGGAAAAAATGCCGCCCTTCATGGGCGGCGGCGAAATGATCAAGGAGGTCTGGCACGACCACGCCAAGTACAACGACATCCCCTACAAGTTCGAAGCCGGCACGCCGAACATCGCCGAAATGATCGGATTGGGCGCTGCCGTCGCGTACCTTGAAAAGGTTGGCATGGACAAGATTCGCGCCCACGAGAAGCAACTGACCCAATACGCGCTCGAGAAACTGCGCGATCTCGTGGAAGTGGTGACCTATGGCCCGCCGGATGCCGAGCAGCGCACCGGCTTGATTTCGTTCACGTTCAGCGACATCCATCCGCATGATCTCGCCACCATCTTTGATCAGGAAGGCATCGCCATACGCGCCGGTCACCATTGCGCGATGCCGCTGCACAAGAAACTCGGACTTACCGCCACCGCCCGCGCCAGTTTTCACCTGTACAACACCCGGGAAGATGTGGATGCCCTGATCCGGGCATTGAAGAAGGCCAAACAGTTTTTCGGCGCCTGCCCTACCGCCCGTCAAATGGGTTTCTGAACCCGATCATCGCCGCAACATCAATCCCAACAACAACTGCGCCACGGCCCACTTGCCGCCGTCACGGCTGCCCTCATCGTCCCCGAACAACCAGTTTGCCTGGCGCGCGTATCCGATGGGAGGCATGGGCATCGGCAAAGGCGTGTCCTCCTGTATACGCCTTTTAAGCTCCTTGGCGCTGCGAAGGTTCTCCTTGGCCAATGCCAAAACCATGTTCTGCAATTCGTCGGCATCGAGCCACACCCGCTCGCAAGCGTCACACCGATCTATCTCCACCGCCCGCCATCCCATGTATCCGTAGCGTTCCATCGGCTTCGAACACGACGGACAGTGGAACGCTCCCGCGCCTTCATCCCGATTCGACCCGTGAAAACTCAAAATCTCCGCTGCTTCAGGCGGCACTTTCCGCCAACTGGATTCAATCACTCCCACCAAGTCCCGATGTCTGATGAACAGACCCTTGCATTCGTGGCAGATCTGCATCCGCAATAGATCCAGTTGATGCTCCTGCATCGGCTCACGGCACCGGGGACACAAGCTCATACCTTCCTCCCGAACTTCTTCTCCAACTCCTGATAGCTGATCTGGATCATCGTCGGCCGACCATGCGGACAGGTGTACGGCAGATCGCACCGATGCAATTGTTCCAACAACGCCCGCAACTCCTCGCCCTTCAACGGGTCGCGCGCTTTCACCGCGTGTCGGCACACGGTCGTCGCAATCTTGTCCTCGCCCAACCGCCGCGAATGCACTTGCTCGCCCGTCTGCCGCAACTCATCCACGATCAACCGCATCGTCTGGGAAAGATTCTCCACCGGCAGATACGGCGGCAACGCATCCACCAAAAACGTCTTGTCACCAAACTCGCTGATGCCAATTCCCAGCTTCTGCAACGTCGCCACGTTGCTGGTCAGAAACACCGCATCGCGCACATCCACCTCCAACGTGACCGGCAACAACAACTTCTGCGAGGGCGCATTGGCCGATTCCAAGTCCCGCAACATCTTCTCAAACAACACCCGCTCATGGGCCGCATGTTGGTCCATCAACACCAACCCGCCCGGCGACTCCGCCAACACATACAACCGCCCCACAACCCCCAGTATCCTCCACGTCCCTTCCTCCTCGGTCACGATCGTGGCCCCGCCCGGAGCCGAAGTCACCACCTGCTCCAGTGGCACAAAAGTCGTTTGCTGCGCCACTGCCGCCACCGTCTCGCCCCGCAACTCCAGAGGCGGACCGACCGGTTCCCCGCCGCGACTCGTCGTCACCGCAATCGCCTGCGTCACACCGCCGATGCCCACGGGACGAATCACGCCCGCTTGCGGCTCCAACGCTGCCCGCACGGCTTGGATCACCGCCTGTCGCACGGCGAATTCCTCCCGGAACCGCACCTCGCGTTTCGCGGGATGAATGTTCACATCCACCAGTTCGGGATCAATGTCCACGAACAAGAACGTCACCGGAAACCGTCCCTTCATCAGCGCCGTGTGATACCCCTCCTGCAAGGCATATCCGATTCCCCGACTCTCCACGGGCCGACCATTCACGAAAACGTGCTGCTGCGACCGATCCGACCGGCTGATACCGGGCTTCCCGATGAACCCATGAATCTTCGCCGCTGCGCCCTGAAACCCGACCGGCACCAACTGCTCGCAAATATCTGCCCCGTGCAATTCCCGCAACCGGTCAATCAACCTCGTGACCGGCGCCAGATTGAACACCTCGCGCTCCTCCATCACCAGCCGAAACGCCACCGCAGGATGCCCCAACGCGCACAACGTCACGATATGCTCGATGTGCGCATTCTCCGTCGGCTCGGTCCGCAGAAACTTCCGCCGCGCCGGCAAGTTAAAGAACAAGCTTCGCACTTCCACGGTTGTGCCTTCCGCCGTGCCGGCGTCCTTGACCGACAAAATCTTCCCGCCCGCCATCTCAATCTCCGTTCCACTGGCCGCTCCCCGTTCCCGGCTGGTCAACGTGAACCGCGACACCGCCGCAATACTGGGCACCGCTTCGCCGCGAAACCCCAGCGACCGGATACTCGCCAGATCTTCCGCCTTGGTGATTTTGCTGGTGGCGTGACGCTCCAAGGCCAGCAACGCGTCATCCCGGCTCATCCCCCAGCCATCGTCCGTGACCCGTATCAGCGTTCGTCCGCCGCCCCTGGTCGTCACAGAAATCCGGTGCGCGTCCGCATCCAGCGCGTTCTCGACCAATTCTTTCACCACCGAGGCCGGACGCTCAATCACCTCGCCGGCCGCGATCTGATTGGCCACCTGCTCCGGTAAGAGTCGGATCCGATTCATCGGAAACTAGAATCTCTTCTCCAATGTCAATCCCACCTCGTGACCTCCCCGGTCGCCGTTGCGGATGGCATTGAAGCCATACCCGTAGTTCACCAACACACGCGTCTGCCAAGGCGCGAAGAAACTCAGCCCGGCGCCGACGCCAAAGAAATTGTGCCATTCATCAACCTTGCCGGTCCGCGGATCAAACTGGTTTGCCACCGCATGATCCGCGTAAAGATGCCCGGTCAGCTTGCTCTCCGGCAACAACGGAACCCGCACTT
>CAZEQV010000233.1:0-6046 GCA_964514435.1 uncultured Verrucomicrobiota bacterium | reverse complement strand
GCAAACGCCGCCGCTTCGTTCGTGATCACGCACGGTTCGCCCCCCATCAACATCATCATCCCGCCGCCGCTGGGGCCGGCACCGAGTTCAACCTCGCCGGCCTGTAACGTCCGCTCTGCTTCCCACTTCAACCACGCCTCCCATTCGGCCGCCACGTTCGCCTCATACACCGGCTTGTCCCGCACATCAGCGATGCGGGTGTGCAACGTCACGCGCGGCGATTCCAGCGGTCCATGCCAATACTCCCAAGATGGGTCTTGCTGCGCCGCCAACCACTGTTTCCACAACCGTTCCACGGCCGTCGCCCCGGCCGGCCACCGACCCGGTTCGTAGCCCTCGACCGGTTTCACCCGCTCCAATTCCTTGTCCGACCACGGCGAACGCACAATCATCTCACCGGACAACAAATCCAGCGACACCGTCACCGGCCAGAGTTTCACGCCATACAGTTCCATGCCCTGCGCGGCGTGGCGCAACGTCAACGAAGGAGCGGGCGGCTGCAATTCCTTGATCCACTCGCATTGTGAGAAATCCATCCAGTAAGGTTCACCGGCGCAAGTATGCACATCCCACTGCCACCAATTCCACGGCAGATAAAACACATCCGGCCGGGCCAGTCCCTCGGCCAAATGAGCGATGTTGCTGACAACAAGGCCGCTCGTGGAAACATCTTCGGTCGCGGACGTCACCGGCGATTGGCTCCGAGCCGGTAGAACGGCCAGTCCCAGCAGAAAAATCACCAGAAGTGATGGGAATGTTTGTTTGCCTCTCCAGATTGCGATGAGCGATGCGTGTTTCGCGTGTCTGCTCATGATGGCCTCCATCTGACAGCGCCCATCGGATAGACCGCCTACCGGGACAATGCAAGTCGCAAACATCCAGCGGAATCGGGAGCGCCCTACAATCCATGTTTCATCCTCGGCCATCTCTGGTTACACTCCCGGTCGCATGAGCTACTCCGGTGACAACCTATTGCAGCAACTTGATTACTCGGTTCTCCAACAATGCATGCATTGTGGGATGTGTCTGCCGACGTGTCCCACTTACGACGCCACAAAACGCGAGACGTCGAGTCCGCGCGGTCGGATCCAGATGATGCGGGCGGTGGCCGACGGCAAACTCGACGCCGCGTCGCCGTTGTTCTCCGATGAAATGTATTTCTGTCTCGGTTGTCTCGCTTGCGAAACGGCGTGCCCGGCCGGGGTGCAGTACGGCGAAATGATCGAGTATGGCCGCGCCGAGGTTGAGAGTACCGGCATCAAAACCTCGACCCAACGCGACTTGGTCCGAGCGGTTGCGCTGAAATGGCTGTTCGGCAAGCCCAACCGGCTTCGGTCCGTGGCCAAGCTCATGCGCCTCAACCAACGGACCGGTCTGTCCAAGGTGTTTGCACGATTCATGTCGCCGCGCTTGCGCGAACTTCAGTCCCTGCAGCCGCGCATCTGCGACAAGTTTTCTTTTGAGTTGATCAGCGAAGTGGAACGACCCGATGTCACAAGGTACCGCGTGGGGTTGCTGACCGGTTGCGTGCAGGATGTGGCCTACTCGCACATCAATCGTGACACGGTGGATGTGTTGTTGGCCAACGGCTGCGAGGTGGTCACGCCGCGTGCGCAAGGCTGTTGTGGTTCGTTGATGGGGCACAACGGCGAGTTGGAGGCCTCCCGGCAAATGGCGCGCGCCAATCTCGACGCGTTCCCGTTGGAGTCGCTCGATGCGGTCATCACCAACGCGGCCGGCTGCGGCAGTTTCATGAAACGGTACCGTCATGTGTTGCCGGATGATCCACGCGCGAAAGTGTGGGACCAAAAAGTGTACGACATCCACGAATGGCTGATGAAGATCGGGCTGCGTTCGCCGAAAGGTTCCTTGCCGGCGCGGGTGACGTATCACGACGCCTGTCATCTGGCGCACGGCCAGAAGATCACCCGGCAACCTCGCGAGCTGTTGCGAGCCATACCGGGACTGGAATTGGTCGAGTTGCCGGAAGCGACATGGTGTTGCGGTAGTGCCGGTATCTACAACATCACCCAACCGGACATGAGCATGGCGTTGTTGGAGCGAAAGATGAAGCACATTGCCGGTACGGGCGCGTTGATCGTGGCGACGGCCAATCCCGGTTGCATCGGCCAGATCGTCCACGGCATCCGGCAGCGTGGCTTGGACATCAAGGTTGCGCATCCCATCAGTCTGTTGGCGCAAGCGTACCGGAACGGTTGATCGGGGAAGCATGAGAGGGGAGTTCATCAAGGTTGCCGGGGCGCGGCAGAACAATCTCAAAGGCGTCAATCTCCAGTTGCCATTGGGTGAATTGATCGTGGTCACGGGCGTGAGCGGGTCCGGCAAGTCTTCATTGGCGTTCGACACGATCTATGCCGAGGGACAACGCCGGTATGTGGAGACGTTCTCGCCGTATGCGCGGCAGTTTCTGGATCGCATGGACAAGCCGAAGGTGGATCGCATCGAGGGGATTCCGCCTTCTATTGCCATTGATCAAACGAATCCCGTGAAGACAAGTCGTTCCACAGTCGGAACGATGACCGAGTTGAACGATCACTTGAAGCTATTGTTTGCCCGGGCGGCGCAATTGCATTGCCGAAAATGCGGCAAGCCGGTGCGGCGGGATTCAGCGCTGAGCATTTGTCCGCAGTTGCCGGACGGCCACCTGACGATCACGTTCCCGGTGGCTGTTCCGAAGAATTTCACCGAGCAAGAAGTGCGTGATCTGTTGGCCAAGCAAGGCTACCGGCACATCGAGCAGCGCGGCGAGCTTCTGGAGGTCATTCAGGATCGGGTGGAGAACTCGCCGCGCAACCGGTCGCGAATCGTCGAAGGATTGGAAGCGGCGCTCAAGCATGGCCATGGCCGCGTCACTGTCCATCCTTCCCACCTTCCACCCATCCGCTTCTCCTCCGATCTGCACTGTGCCGACTGTGACATTCATTACCGGGATGCGACACCGAGCATGTTTTCATTCAACTCGCCGGTGGGCGCGTGTGAGACGTGCCGGGGCTTTGGACGCACCATCGGGATTGATTACGGTCTGGTGATCCCCGATGGCGCCAAGACACTGGCCGGTGGCGCGGTCAAGCCATGGCAGACGGAAAGTTACCGGGAATGTCAGGACGATATGATGCGGTTTGCGCGGAAGTGCGGGATACCGGTCAATGTGCCGTGGCGCGATCTGACGGTTGATCAGCAGCGGTGGGTGATTGAGGGCGAGGGCAGTTGGGAGGACCGCAAATGGTATGGCGTGAAACGGTTCTTCGCGTGGCTGGAAACGAAGAGCTACCGGATGCACGTGCGCGTGTTGTTGTCGCGGTACCGGAGTTATACGTTGTGTCCCGCTTGCGGCGGAGCGCGATTGAAAGAGGAGGCATTGTTGTGGAGGTTGGACGACCGCACGATTCACGACATCATGCTGTTGCCGGTGAACGAATGTGCGGAGTTCTTTTACCGTCTCGCGTTGCCAGCGCCGCTGGGTAAAGCGACGGAAACGTTGTTGGGGGAAATCCGCGCACGGTTCCGGTATCTCGTGGATGTGGGGCTGGGCTACCTCACACTCGACCGGCAATCCCGGACGCTCAGCGGCGGGGAAGTTCAGCGCATAAATCTTACAACGGCGCTGGGCACGTCGCTGGTCAACACGTTGTTTGTGCTCGATGAACCAAGCATCGGACTGCATCCCCGCGACATCAATCGGTTGATCGGCATTCTTCATCGGCTGCGGGATGCCGGTAACACGTTGCTGGTGGTGGAACACGACCCCGCCGTCATCCTTGCCGCCGACCGTGTCATAGACATGGGTCCCGGCCCCGGCGAGCTAGGCGGACGAGTTGTGTTCTTCGGAACGGTGCCGGAGTTGCTGGAATGCAGCCGATCCCGAACGGGGCGATGTTTGGTGGGGACGGACCGCCGGACCGTCCATCGCGGCAAGCACGTCGATTGCGCCCTGTCTTTGAGGATTTTCGGTGCTTCCGAACACAATCTGAAATCCATTGACGTTTCCATTCCTCTCAACCGGCTTGTCGCTATTACGGGCGTGAGCGGGTCCGGTAAGTCCACGTTGATCGAAGATGTGTTGTATCGGGGGTTGTTGCGGTTGAAGGGCAAACCTACCGAATCACCCGGCAAGTATGAGCAGATTACCGGGCACGAGTTGATTAATGAAGTGGTGATGGTGGATCAATCACCCATCGGCAAAACGGCGCGGAGTAATCCGGCCAGTTATGTCGGCGCGTTTGATGCGATCCGGCAGTTGTTCGCTAACACGCCGTTGGCAAAGGAGCGCGGATACACAGCCGGTACGTTCAGTTTCAATTCCGGCAATGGCGGGTGTCCGGCTTGCAGTGGGAGCGGATTTGAGCACGTGGAGATGCAGTTCCTCAGCGATGTGTATCTCCGCTGTCCCGACTGCGATGGCAAGCGGTACCGGGATGTCGTCCTTGAAATCAAATTCGCCGGCAAATCCATCGCGGATGTTCTTGATCTTACCGTCAATGAGGCGTGCGTTGTATTTGACGAGCACGCTGAGGTCGTGCGCGCGCTTGAGCCGTTGCGGGCTGTCGGTCTCGGTTATATCAAGTTGGGTCAACCGGTGCCGACGCTTTCGGGTGGGGAAGCGCAACGGCTGAAGCTGGCCGGGCATCTCGCGGAAACAGCCAACAGGGCGAAGTTGTTTCTGTTCGATGAACCGACCACGGGTCTTCACTTCGATGACGTGTCGGTATTGTTGGCGGCCATCCGTAAGTTGATCGAGCGCGGTCATTCGGTGGTGGTGATCGAGCATAATCTCGATGTGATCCGCGCGGCTGACTGGATCATTGATCTCGGCCCCGAGGGCGGGGATGCCGGTGGAGAAGTCATATGTGCCGGCACACCAGACGAGGTTTCGAAGTGTGCGCGGAGCTATACCGGGCTGGCGTTGGTGGGGACGGCTGGCTCAGCCGTTCGTCGGCTGACTTCCAACGGCGCGCCCGGCGGTCGCGCCCTACCGAAGGAAGTCATCCGCGTCCACAACGCTCGGGAACATAATTTGCAGTCGGTTGATGTGGCGATTCCGCGGGACAAGTTCACGGTCATTACCGGCGTGAGCGGGTCCGGCAAGAGCACGTTGGCGTTTGACATTTTGTTCGCCGAGGGACAACGGCGGTATCTCGAATCGTTGAACGCGTATGCCCGGCAGTTTGTGCAGCCGGCTTCGCGGCCGGATGTGGATTCGATTACGGGGATACCGCCGACCGTGGCCATCGAACAGCGCACGAGCCGGGGAGGTCGCAAGAGCACGGTGGCAACGGTCACGGAGTTGTATCACTTCTTGCGGCTGCTGTTTGTGAAACTCGGAACGCCGTATTGTCCTGATTGCGATGTGCCGATTCAGCCGCAGTCGGCGGAGGTGATCGCGGCGAAGTTGGCCGGCAAGCGGGTGCCATTGTTCGCGCCGTTGGTGGTGGGGCGCAAAGGGCTGTACAGGGATCTGGCCGAGTGGGCCGGGAGGAAGGGGTTCACGCATCTGCGCGTGGACGGTGCTCTGCAACCGGTGGCGAGCTGGCCGCGACTGGATCGCTTCAAGGAGCACAACATTGAGTTGCCGGTGAAGTCGGTGGCGGAAGGGCTGGAATTCGGCAAAGGCGTGATCATCGCCGCAGAGACAATCTATTCCACGCATCGCGCCTGTCCGAAATGCTCGCGCAGTTTTCCGGAGTTGGATCCGCGGTTGTTCTCCTACAATTCCCGGCATGGGTGGTGTCCGTCTTGTTACGGCACCGGCCTGGAGTTGTGCGGGTTCGACGCCGAACAGACCGGCGAGGAAATCTGGTGGAACGATTGGTGGTCGGGACAGGAGCGAACCTGCCGGGATTGCGGAGGTCAGCGGTTGCGGCCGGAGGCGTTGGCCGTGCGATGGAACGGCATCAGCATCGCCGAAATGTCGAGTTGGACGGTGGATGAAGCGGCACGGCGGTTTCGCAGGATGAAATGGCGGAGCCGGGAGGCGGAGATTGCGCGGGACATCGTGGCGGAGTTGCGGTCGCGGTTGGCATTCCTG
>CAZEQV010000232.1:0-6063 GCA_964514435.1 uncultured Verrucomicrobiota bacterium | reverse complement strand
GGCGGCAAAACCACGCTCTGCCTGAGTGTCATCGCCAATGCCCAGAAAGCCGGTGGCCTTGCGGCGATGATTGATGTCGAGCACGCGCTCGACCCGAATTATGCCAAACGTATTGGGGTCAATCTTGACGACCTGCTTGTCAGCCAGCCCGATGGCGGCGAGGAAGCGCTCACGGTGGCCGAGACGCTCATCCGCAGCAACGCCGTGGACGTGCTCGTGATTGACTCCGTTGCGGCTCTCGTGCCGCGTCAGGAACTTGAAGGCCAGATGGGGGATGCCACGGTTGGCGCGCAGGCGCGCCTGATGAGCCAGGCGTTGCGCAAACTCACCTCGGCCATTCACAAGGCCAAGACCTGCTGCATTTTCACCAACCAGATTCGTGAGAAAATCGGTGTCATGTTCGGCAACCCCGAAACCACTCCCGGCGGACGCGCTCTAAAATTCTACGCCAGCGTCCGCCTTGATCTGCGCCGCGTCAACGTCATCAAGGACAGCGCCGGCAAGGTCACCGGCAGCCATGTGCGCGCGAAGGTGGTGAAGAACAAGGTTGCGCCGCCGTTTGCCGAAGCCGAGTTCGACATCATGTACGATTGCGGCATTTCGCGGGAAGGTTCGGTCATTGACGTGGCTACGGACCTCGGAGTGTTGGAGAAGAAAGGCTCGTGGATCGCGTTTGAAGGCCAGATGATTGCTCAGGGACGCGAAGCGGCCAAGGACGCGCTCAAGGCCGACGCCAAACTTCTGGATCAAGTGATCGCGTCCGTGAACGCAAAGGTGGCGGCCGGCGGTTTCGTGGGCAAGCGGGTGGGCGGCACAGAGTGATTTGCATCACGGGAGCGATCTGTCTTGGCGACCGGTTTCCGACCCGTCGTGGAGGAGGTTCGTTCCTGTGGGAGTCAACCGATGATGACCAGCGCCCAAATTCGCCAGAGCTACCTCGACTACTTTCGGGAAAAGCAGCACACCATCGTGCCGTCTTCGTCGTTGTTGCCGGACGCGCCGAACCTGCTGTTCACCAATGCCGGCATGAACCAGTTCGTGCCGATTTTTCTCGGACAATCCAAGTGTCCGTACACGCCCGGCCGTGCCGCCGACACCCAGAAATGCATCCGCGCCGGCGGCAAGCACAACGACCTCGAAGACGTCGGCCTCGACACCTATCATCACACGTTTTTTGAGATGCTCGGCAACTGGAGCTTCGGCGATTACTTCAAGCGCGAGGCGATTGACTGGGCTTGGGAACTCGTGGTGGAACGCTGGGGCTTCCCGGCTGAACGCGTCTATGCGACCTATTTTGGCGGCGATGAGAAGATACCAGCCGACAGCGAGGCGCGTGAACTGTGGCTGCGTTACCTGCCGCCCGAGCGAGTCGTGCCCGGCAACCGCAAAGACAACTTCTGGATGATGGGCGACACGGGTCCCTGCGGTCCATGCAGTGAACTGCACATTGACCTCACCCCTGCCGGCAATGGCGGCGCGAAGCTCGTCAATGCCGGTACCCCGCAGTGCATTGAGATCTGGAACTTGGTCTTCATCCAGTTCAACGCCAACTCCGATGGCTCGCTCACGCCGTTACCGGCCAAGCACGTGGATACTGGCATGGGTTTCGAGCGCGTCTGTTCGATCATTCAGTGCACGGACGGCTTCCGGGACTTCTCAAAGCGCATTTCCAACTACGAGACCGACGTGTTCACGCCGATCTTCCGCGAGTTGGAGAAGTTGAGCGGTAAGAAGTACGGCAGCGAGTTGCAGAACCCAACCGACACCGCTTTCCGTGTCATTGCCGACCACATCCGCTGCCTCAGTTTCGCTATCGCCGACGGCATTGCCCCGTCGAACGAAGGCCGTGGATATGTGTTGCGGCGCATCCTACGTCGTGCTGTCCGATATGGTCGCAACCTCGGATTTCACGAACCGTTCTTTTACAAACTCGTGGATGTGGTGGCGGAGAACTTCGGCCCCGTGTTCCCGGAGTTGCGCGCCCGGCAAGACAAGGTGAAAGCCACACTCAAAGCCGAGGAGGAAAGTTTCAACCGCACCCTCGACCGTGGAATCGCGCTGTTTGACGATGTCGCCGCCAAGCTTTCCGGTCAGGTGTTTCCTGCCGAAGATGCGTTCAAGCTTTACGACACCTATGGCTTTCCGGTTGACCTCACCGAGCTAATGGCGCGCGAGCGTGGGCTGACCGTGGATGTGGCCGGTGTGGAGACGTTGATGGAACAACAGCGCCAACGCGCCCGCGACGACCACGAACGAAAGAAATCAGTCGTCACGGTCGTGAGCGAAGGACTCGATGTGCGTCCCACGAAGTTTCTCGGATACGACAATCTGGAATCCGAAGCCGTGGTGGAAGCCGTGGCGCCCGGCTCCGACAACACGTTCGACGTGATACTGGACCGCACGCCGTTTTACGCCGAGATGGGCGGTCAGGTGGGCGATTCCGGTGTGATTGCCGGGCTGCAAGTGCTCGACACGCAAAAGCAGGGCGAGCTCCACGTTCACCGTGCGCAGGGACCACAGCCGCCTGAAATCGGGGTGGCGGTTCGCGCCGTCGTTAACGCGGAACGCCGTCAAAACATCCAGCGCCATCACACGGTCACGCATCTGTTCCACTGGGCGCTGCACGAGGTTGTCAGCCGCGATGCCCGGCAACGCGGATCGTTGGTTGCGCCGGACAGGTTGCGGTTTGACTTTAACCATCCGGAAAAGCTGAGCGACCGACAAATTGCCGACATTGAACGCTTGGTCAACGACCGGGTTCGTGAGAACCTGCCGGTAAGCTGGGTCGAGTTGCCGTACCGGGATGTTCGCGGCAACGAGAAGATCATGCAGTTTTTCGGTGACAAATACGGCGACATTGTTCGTGTCGTGCAGATTGGTGGACTGGCCGGCAAGTTGGACGGCTTTTCGATGGAGCTTTGCGGCGGCACCCACACGCGCGCGACCGGCGAGATTGGCTTGTTCAAGATCGTCCGCGAATCCGCCGTGGCCGCTGGTATTCGCCGGGTGGAAGCCGTTTGCGGTTCGTTTGCCGAGGCGTTTGTGCGCGAACAAGAGGATTTCGCGCGCGCCGAAGCCGACCGGGCGAAAGCACGGGAGCTGGAGAAGGAACTGGCCCGGCAACGTCAGGCGGAACTGCAGAAACAAGCGCCCGCGCTGGCCGAGCAACTCCTCGCGTCCCGGCACGGCGATCACATCGTCAAAGATTTGGGCGAAGCGACGCCGGATATGTTGCGGGCCGTGGTGGATGCCTTGAAACCGAAACTCGCGCGCGGCGTGGTGGTGTTGGGGGGAGTTAGCGACGGCAAGGTGTCGTTGATCTGCTTCGTGACACCCGAGCACGTCAAGACCGGCAAGCACGCTGGCAAGATCGTGGGTGAACTGGCCAAGATTTGCGGCGGTGGCGGCGGCGGCAAACCCGATCTGGCCATGGCCGGCGGCAAACACCCGGAGAAATTACCCGAAGCATTAGCCGCTGCAGTGCGGTTAGCTGGCTAGTGCTCCGCCATTGCGGAATGGCGGGGGAGCACGGCGCCGCCGGATTAGTCATACAAGTAGCGGAAATACTTGGTCCGGTATTGGACTTGGCCGCCTTCTTGGGTTCGCTCCACCACCGCTTGAATGCGGACCTCACCGGTAATGATGTCGAGCACGGGCGTGCCGGTTTGGAATGTTCCGTAAATCTGTCCGGTAAGGGGGAGTTCGAGCACCGATTGGGCGATGATGTGGATGGTGAAAGCGTTGGAACGGGTGGTGATGAGATTGCCGATGCGGCGGATGGGCAGTTCGCGGGCGGCCTCGTTGGCCGCGCCGTTGGTGAGAGCGGCGACCTGGCAGATTTCGCCGATGGTGTCGTAGGCGTTGGTCATTCCGAAATGGCGGATAAGCTGGTTGCTGTAGATGTTGACGGCCACGGCGGACGGGGAGGCGACGACATTGTTCAGAAGGGCCTCAAGGGGCTTGGAGCGCACGGCAGAGAATCGCGCCGAAGCCGGGTTGGTGGCCGGTGAGGTGATCAGGGAGTTGATGTTCAGCCGTCCGATGTTGGTGACATCGGGGACTTGGAAAAGATCAAGGACGGCCCAGTCCGGTATCTCCGTGGCGACGGTGGTCGGTTGAAGTCGAATGTGCCGGAATGGCTGGCCCGCATGGATGTATCCGAGTTCGCCGATGGAACGCATGGGCGCGCCGCGGCTGAGGGCTTTGGAAACGTCGTTGGTGCCGGGATACGTTCCAGAGCCGCCATAGTCGGTGCGGTTGTTGGCGGCGCCCAACGTGCCGCCGGTGGTATAGCCCAGCCATTGGGAGGGTGAATGGTTGACCCGGGGATCAAGAACCTGAGCGCCATGGAGAACGGTGGCGTTGGTGGTAATGGTGACAGACGGAAGAGTAAGTTCGGCAAAGTCCAAACGGCTGGCGCCGCGCCGGTAGGTGGCGATGATGTTCTGTGACGGGACGGTGATGGGCAGGATGGCTCCGGTCAGGTTGGTGCTGGTGGAGAATGTGAGGTAGCCGGGTGATATGTTGTTGGTGACGGGCAACACTTCAACCGTGGCGAAACCGCCTGCCGCCGGGAGTTGTTTCACTTCAAGAGTGTCAGCGGCTTGGTAAACGTTGTCATACATGTGGAATAGTTCCACCGAGACTGTGCGGGTGACGGTGCCGGTGCTGTCGGCGTAGGAGATCTGGACTTCGTTGATGTAAGGGGTCTTGCCGAGGCCAAGATAAACGGGCGGTTCGCCGCCGCCGTCGGGCGGGGGTGAGTTGGTGGGATTGCTTTGGTAGGCGATGATGTTGGCGATGATTTGCTGGAGGCCAGCCGCGCCGTACTTGGTGGCGAAGCTTATACCGCCGAGTCCGTAGGAAGTGCCGAGTGCCGGTTCCGCCATCCGGTAATAGGCGCCGCTTGGGGAAGCGATAGTGTCTATGTCGTTGGACTGTGACATCGTATGGAGGTTGATTCGCGCGCGGCCAAAGGCATCGAGGTTGTAGGAGTCAACCGATTGTCGGGTGAAATGGAATTTGTTGGCGTCGAAACTGTCAGCGGTGATGAGGGCGGTAGCGGTGCGCACTTCCGGTACGGTCGTGTAGGGGTACGTGAGGCGGTTGGTGTAGATGGCATCGGCGACAGCGCCGCTGTTGAACGGGGCGTCGAGAACGGTGACATCAATTTCCGACGTGTCGCCATATCCATAAGTGTCAGCGGTGACGCTGGAGTTGGGGCGTTTCCAGAAGGCGTTGAGGTTGAGGCGAGCCGCATCGTCGTCAATGTAGTAGGCGAACCGTCCGACGATTTTTTCAGTGGCCGGTATGGAGCCGTCGGAGCCAACCGTGACCCATTGGACGAGGAGGGGCGTGTTATTCGTGGTGGGATAGGAGCTGTTGAGTCCGGTGATGATACCTCCGGCGTTCAGGTTGATGGTCAAGCTGCCGGGGATGTTGAAAATCCAGGGATACATCGAGGTTGTAAACAAGACATTGGTGGTCATCGTGCTGCCGTTGTAGGTGCGGGTGGAACCCGGGAATGTCACGTAGGTGAAGCCGGGACTGGGCTGTGGCATGGCATCACGGAGGTTGGCAACAGCGGTATCGAGGGCGGCTTGAGCGATCTGCCGGGCGCGAATGGTGTCGTTGTAATTTCGGGCGGCGGAGTTTTCCACGCGCATGCTGATGGTGAAGGCGATGAGCATCAGCGTGACGATGGAGAGTATGGTTAGAGTAATGATCAAAGCAACGCCACGATTATGTTTTCCTGTGGGATTGATCATATTGGGTTCAGCGTTGTGGGATGGAGACGTAGGTCGTGAAATAACGAGTGGCTTCTGCCGCGAGATTGTTCCAAGTGGCAGTGCCATAGCCGAATTGCTTGAGACGCGTAACGGTGCGGTCGTCAATGACGCCAATGGTGATCATCACGCCGGCAGGGGCGGCGTTGGTCATATAGGTGCAAGGAGGCTGGCCGGGAACGGCGCAACCACCGATTGGTTGCGGCAACTCGCCGCCCCACGGTCCGGATTTGCCGGACGAATTCCAGTAATCGAACTCGTTGCCCATGATGTCGCG
>CAZEQV010000231.1:0-6094 GCA_964514435.1 uncultured Verrucomicrobiota bacterium | reverse complement strand
AGGAGGCGTTCACGCGGTTGGTGGCCCGGCAGTTTTTGAAGTCGGCCGACTGAGTGCGCCTAACAGAACCGAAACTTCTGTTGTGGGTGCGCCCTGCTGGACGCGACCGGTGGCGCGAGCGTCCCCGCCAGCGGAGTGTCACGCCCCGCCTCGCGAGGACGCTCGGCCCACCGGTTGTTTCGGGAAAGTCGCGGGCGGAAGCCCGCTCCCACAAGGAGCTTTGTTAGGAACTCTTAATCCTCTCTACCATACAATGGGGGAGAGGATCCCCCTTGATTTGTCGGCAGACGCTCGAGTGGTTGGCCGGTAAACTCGATCACGATGCGCTTGCCGGCGGCGAACTCGCCGGTCAGGGGAAGCAGGACGAAGTTGTCGGTGACGATCGGGTTGTGATTCGTGCCGTTGGTGATCGTGATGTTCCGCAAGCGCACCGGCAGCATCGCGATCAGGGGCCGGTCACCCCATTGACCGGCGCGCGTGGTCGTGATCTCGAACCGGCCATGGCCGTTGGTAAACGTGAGCGTTTGGTTCCAAGACGATTCGCTGGCCGGCATCCGCACCGCCCACGCGGGGTCGCCGTAGAACGCCACCGTGTCGCGATCCCACAACAAACCGGCCAGTTCGCCGTTTTCGGCATACCGGGCCAGGGTAGCACCGGCGCGACGATGATCGTAATCGGCGATCTGATCCCGCGCGTTGGCTCGGTAGTTCGTCTCCAGCCGGTGAAGCAACGCTTGCGTGTTCAGGAAAAACGACTCGGCGAGCGTGTGCCGGCCCGAATCAAAATACCGCAGCACACCCCAACCGCCAAACCCGTGGAACGTCACGACGGTGTAGCCCACCATCTGATTGACCCCGCCGGTGTGCAGCCAGGCCGTTGCCATGCAATCGCGCCGGTCAATGTGGCCGATCAAACAGTTGCCGGCACCGATATAGACTTTGGTATTGGGCGAAGTGATGTTCACGCGCTGCTTGTCGGTGGTGCGGGCGTAGAGTTGTCCGTTGTCATGTCGGAACTCGCCGTTGCGAACCGTGAACCCGATCTCCCAATGACGCTCCGTGGCGTGTCCGCTGGTGACGACCAATTCCGTCTCGCCGTTGTTAAAGCTTTCCGCCAATGACGCGGCGGCATCGGGCGCGACTTTGATTTCTGCGAGCTTGCCGGCTCGTTTGCGCCAAAACTTCGAGGCGTCGGTCTCGGACGACGCAAAGCCGCCCTCCATCCGATGGAGGCTATCCGGTCCCATGCTCGACATGGCGCGGCGGATGGTCAGCGGTTCCCTGGCGTTGACGATGCGCAACGCATCCGCGGCTTCGTACCCGGTCACGATTCCCCACAGCGCATCCGTGTACGGATCACTGTCGAGCTGCCGCGTGAGGTAGTGGACTTGCGCCACGAATTGCCGGTGGGCTTCCTCGGGGCGCGCGACAAACCCGATGTAATCCGGCAGTAGCGCCTGCAATTGTGGTAATGCGTCCTGAAGATCGTCATAGCGGATTAACGAGCCGGTATGTTTTGCCACCAACGCATCGGCGACCGCTTTCCAGTCCTGGTCGGCATACGTCGCGGCGCTCACGACGACGGCGTAGGTCTTTTCCGCGTGGGCTGCCGGTGCCAGACCCGCGAGGCAACAAACCACGGCGACCACCAGCGAGATTGTAGGGCGGGCAGGCCTGTCGTGTAGGCTGCCCGCCGCGAGTGACCCGCGATCCACGCCCGCGGCGCGAACCCTAAACGGCAGGGATTCGCGCCCTACAATTGACGGCAGGTGGAGCGTTTGGTTCACGGCGCGAACTGGAGAGTGATGTGTTGTAGGGCGGGCAGGCCTGTCGTGTAGGCTGCCCGCCGCGAGTGACCAGTGATCGGCGCCTGCGGCGCGAACCCTAAACGGCAGGGATTCGCGCCCTACAATGGTCTGTTGGCGAAGCGGGTGGTTCACGGCGCGAACTGGAGAGTGATGTTTTGTAGGGCGGGCAGGCCTGTCGTGTAGGCTGCCCGCCGCGAGGGTGGCGGCGCGCCCCCTGCGGCGCGTTCCCAAACGGCGCGAACCCTGAACGACAGGGATTCGCGCCCTACAATTTGTTGCGGATGCATCGGAGCCTTCACGCGGAACTGATGACAGCCGTGCCGGCCGGTGGCAGCGGGAGCGCGTGCAAGCCGGCGGTGAGGTTGCGTGTTTCGTCGAGCACCCGCTTGCCGGTGCAGTCCCAAATCTGGACGCGACGGCTTCCGAGCGCGGCCGGCAATTCGATGACGACGCGCTTGTCCAACGTGCCATTGGCGAGCAACAAGACGCGGTCGCCAATCGCCGGCAAGGGAATGAAACCGTTGGCGTAGGCGGCCGCGGCGACTTTCCGGTCGGATTCGCTGATGACGGCCGGGTAGGCGTGGTGCGGTTGCAGCGGTTGAATTTTGCCATCGAGCAACACGTCGCGGTGTTCGCGCCAGAAGGCGAGATACCGGCGGATCATCGCGACGTGGCTGGCCGGGATCTCGTCGAGGCGGACGGAAATCTGCGGGACGGTGAACAGCGCGTGGATGAGTTGCATCGCGGCGCTTTCAACCGTGTCCTCGTAATGCCACATCACCATGTCGGAATGGACGGCAGTGTTACCGGCCAACGCCCGCAACAGCATCGAACCGACCCGGTTGCCGGCGGCGTTGTTGGGTTCGTCGCCGACGCGGAATATGTTGCCGTATTTGCGCATGACCGGGCCGATGTAGGATTGCCGGAACTCGATCATCACGTCGGATTTGATGGCGCGCAGCCGGGCCATGACGTCGGTGAGCAACCGGTCGGCGGCTTCGGGGACGGATTGGTAGTCGCGGCCGTTGCCGAACGCGTCTTTGGTGTCTTCGTGGGTGTTGAAGCAATCCACGAAATCGAGTTTGAAACCGTCGAGATCGAACTCGCGGAGGCGGCGTTCATAGATGCCGATGAGATATTCGCGCACCTCCGGGAATCGCGGGTCGAGCACGTACCACGGGTTTTTGTTGTTGGGGTTGAGAAATTTGTCTTTGAATCGCGCGTACGCTTTCGTGTGAACGCCGACGAACGGGACGCTGAACCAGAGCAGGTATTTCATGCCGAGCGCGTGGACACGGTCCACGTGGGCGCGGAAATCGGGGAACTTGCCGGGCGCGGCTTCCCAGTCGCCGCAGTAGGCGTAGCCGCGGTTTTTGTCTTCGGTTTGCCAACCGTCGTCCACGATCACCGAATCCATGCCGAGCGGTTTTGCCAGCCGGCATTGATTCTCGATGAGTTCGGGCGTGATGCCGAGATGGAAGCTGTACCACGTGGAATACATCGGCAACCGGGCGTGCTCGGGTACGGGCGCGGGTGTGTACGCCGGCATGGCGGCCCACCAATCGGACACGTCGCGGAGAATGTCCCAGTATTTCAGCGGCCGGCTGTCGAAGCGGATGGTGGTCCGGTATTCCGTGAGCGGCGGGACCGGGTCCACGAACAATTCGATCCGGCAGGTCAGGCAGCCGGTTTCCTCGGCGTGTTGGGCGCTGAGTTCGCAGGTGTTGATGGCGTCGGCGAGGGCGAAGGTGAGCCGGTTGGTGTCGGCGTAATTGAACATCGCCCAGACCGGCGCGTTGTTGGCGGCGCTGCTCCGTGTTTTCGGGCGGCCCATGCCGCAGAGTTTTGTCTGGGCAAGGGCGCAGGTGCGGTGGTGGACATCAATGACTTTGTGTTCCCAGTGCAACGTGATCGGTTTCGGTCGCGTCGGGGTCGCGGCGGTGACGTGGACGTCGAGGTACGAGATGCCGGGTTGCTCACCGGGGCGTGGGGAGAGGGTGACGTGCAGGCCGGGGTTGTCGTGCTGGAGTTTGATATCGGGGAGGGTCATGGAGAGAGGTGAAGTTTTGTAGGGCGGGCAGGCCTGTCGTGTAGGCTGCCCGCCGTGGGTGTGGTGACGCGTTCCCCAGCGGCGCGAATCTCAGCGGCGCGCACCCCAAACGACGGGGATGCGCGCCCTACAATTGACTGCTGGTGAAACGAGTAGTTCACGGCGCGAACCCTAAACGGCAGGGATTCGCGCCCTACAATGGTCTGTTGGCGAAGCGGGTGGTTCACAGCGCGATCTTGCGGACTTGTTCGTCGTCGAGTTCGACGCCGAGGCCGATTCCTTCCGGCACCGGCAGGCAACCGTCGGGGTCGAGGGGCAACGCGAGACGCCGGTCGTTCTCGCCTTGGAGCAGCGGGCCGTGGAGACCGAGTTCGGTGAATTCGACGGCGCCGGTAAAGTTGCGGATGGCGGCGGCCAGATGCAGCTTGCCGGCAATGGCGATGCCGGTGCCGAAGGCCGTGCCGAGGACGCAATCGAGGCCGGCATCTTCGGCGAGCGCGGCGATTTTCATGGCGTTGACCAGGCCGCCGGCTTTGGCGATTTTGATGTTGAGCAGGTCGGCGGCACCGGCGCGGATGACGGCTTCGGCGTCGTGCGGGCCGAAACAACTTTCGTCGGCTTCGATGGGAATGTTGACGGCCTGCCGGACTTTGGCCATGCCGGGCAAGTCCCACGCTTCGCAGGGTTGTTCGAGCAGTTCGAGGCCGACTTCGTATTTCTCGGCGAGCCGGCACAGTTCGATGGCTTCGTCGGGGGTGTAACCCCGGTTGGCGTCGGCGCGGAGGGAGACGTGCGGGCCGACAGCTTGCCGGATGACGCGCAGCCGTTCGGCGTCGGCGGCGGGGAAGCCGCCGATTTTGGGTTTGAATGCTTTCACATTCATTTTCACGTACTTGAGACATTCGTTGGCCATGTCTTCGGGCGAGCCGCCGGCAATCTCGATGGCGACCGGGATGCGGTCGCGTTTTTTGCCGCCGAGCAGTTCGGCGACGGAAATACCGCGCGCCTTGGCCACGAGATCGTGCAGGGCGAGATCAATGCCGGATTTCGCGGAGGAGTTTTCGCGGAAATCAATGTGATCCATCAACGCCGGGACGTCCCACGGTTCCCGCCCGACAAGCAGCGGGCCGAGATAATCGTCAATGGCGTATTGGATGCCTTCGAGGAATTGGCCGAAGAATCCGATGTCGGCCGGCGCTTCGCCGAGGCCGGTCAGGCCGGCATCGGTTTCGATGTGGACGAGGACGTATTCGAGGATGGGGGAGGGGCGTTTGGGGGTGACGCGGCTGAGACGTCCGTTCCACTCGCGTTTGGTGCCGGCGGTGGTCGAGTTGTAAAAAAAGCGCGTGAGCGGGATGCGAATGGGCGTGGCCTGAATACGCGTCAGCTTCATGGGAAATGTAGCGGCCTGGAGCCGCGCCCGTCACGAGTCCAGTTCCGCCATGAACTCGTGCGCGGTTTCCATGAACTTTACCAGCAAGGCCACCGTGGCGTCCATGTCGTCGGCATGACAAAGTTGCACGGTGGAGTGCATGTAGCGGACCGGGGCGCCGATGGTGGTGGCGATGACGCCGTTGCGAGATTGCTGGATGGCAGCCGCGTCGGTGCCGCCGCCGATGTTGCGCTGGTAGGGGATGCGGTGTTTTTCAGCGAGCGCGCAGAGGTACCGGATCAGGCGCGGGTGGCCGATGGTCAGGTTGTCCAAGAGATAAATGCCGGTGCCTTTGCCGATCTCGCAGAGATTGGCTTGCGGTGCCACGATCGCGTCGCGCGCCATGCTGCCATCAATCGCGATACCGATGTCGGGCGCCACGGCAAACGCGGCCGGTCGCGCTCCGCGCAGGCCAACCTCCTCTTGGGTCGAGCTGACCGCATACACGTCCACGGCGGTCGGTCCGACCTGGTGCATGGCTTCGAGCAGGCAATAGGAACCGATGCGGTTGTCGAAATTTCGGCCGACCCAGATTTTGTCGTTCAACACCGACACGTCGCTGTCGAAGGTGATCACGTCGCCGGGCTGGATCAGTTTTTCCACGGTTGCTTTGGGCAAGCCGGTATCAATGAGCAAATCGTCGAGCGTGACGGCTTTGCTGTTGTCGCCGTTGGTGGACTTTGGGGCGACGACTCCGCGAACGGGTTGTTTGCCGTGGATGACGACCCGTTGGGACTGCGCCACGTGGGGATTGACACCGCCGAGTTGAACCCGGAGACAGAACGCCACATCGCGGCGCGCTAT
>CAZEQV010000230.1:0-6097 GCA_964514435.1 uncultured Verrucomicrobiota bacterium | reverse complement strand
CGTCATATCGGGACCAAGACATAGGGAACGTTTCTGACGCGTAAGATTCACTGCATCTCCCAGTCATCGTGCAACAATTGATGGCCAGCCAGATTCGGGCCGAGCGCCCATTCGACGGTGAATCATCAATAGATTCGTAGCAGTCTCTTGTTGATGACCACGAACGGGATCACGATGAGCAGGTAGGCGACCAGCCACGGGGCAAGTCCAATGGACGGGATACCGGGCACGATCCCAAACAGCTTCACCTGTTGCATCCGCACCTCGGTTGCTTGGACGCGGTCGTCATGAAAAACCAACGACGGCTCGTAGGTGCGATGCCCCGCCCGAACTCGGTGCCGGTACGTTTCGCCATTGATGCGGAACTCCAACCATCCATCAACAGGTTGCCGGATGGATAGTTTCCAATGCGCTTCTCCCACGGTGTTCACCGCTTGCATCCAACCGGTCTCGGCGGTCAATCCCGGCTGCGGCACGAGATGCGCCAGCTTGCCGGCGGACGAGGCGGGCAGATGCGCCACTACTTCCACCGTATCCCCCACTTGAGGCGGATGAAACTCCAACCGTCCAAATGCCCAGGTTGCCAGCAATGCCAATGGCAGAATCGCCGCCAACAGCGGCTTGTCTTCCTGTTTGAACTGAATGAGGCCAACCTTTGCGTTCGTGGCACGATGCCTCGCCACGGCATCCTTGTCACCCCGGTTTTTCGCCTCCCGAATCAGTTGCTTCAACCGTTTCTTGTCGGCGGCGCACCGACGCAGCAAATCCTGATTCGTCGTCCATTTCCGCACAACCGCCAGTATCAGAGACGAGCCAATGGCCACCACAAAGAGCGTTCCCGTGGCCGGCAATATCAGCAACCAGCCAAACAACACATCACCGATTTTCACCACCCAATCGTTCACGAACCGCCCCCCAGTTTCGTGATTCTGCCCTGATTTCCATCCACGCGAATCTTCTCGCCGTCTTGGAGCAACGTCGTGGCGTGCGGACAAACGACCGCCGGTATGCCGAAATCACGCGCCACGATGGCGCCGTGCGACAACACGCCGCCACGCTCGACGACCAACCCCCTCGCGTTCACGAACAAAGGCGTCCAACCCGGATCGGTGGATGGACAGACCAGAACGTAATCCTTCCCCAACTGACCGACCTCGCGCGGATTGAACACAATCCGCGCCACGCCGGTCGCCACACCAGATGACACGGCGTCCCCGGCCAATTCCTGCGCGTTCTCGATGACCGGTGGCAAACCGAGCTTCTCCAGATGCTCCGAGTCCACCACATCCGGCAAGTCCAGCCGTTGCACGGATTTCCACCGCACTTTCCGCCGCTCAATCGCCGGTCTCAATTCATCGCAAGCCGCTTCCCAGCGTTCCAACTCATCCAAGAGCAAATAGAAAATGTCATTTCCAAGTCTCCACCGTCGCCCCAACTCCACCACAACCAACCGGATCAGCTCGTAGCCCATCATCAAGTAATGCTTGCCGGTCTCCCGGTAGGGCAACAACTCCCGCGCCTCGCGCAGATCACACTCGATCTCTTCCCGCAACGAACTGCCGCCCCACTGTGCCAGTTTGGACGGCAGCTCGCGCACTGCTTCCCGCATCTTGCCGACATTCTCGCGGTGCATCTGCTCCAACGGCCGCCCCCCGCCCGAACGCATCTGCGCCAGCACCTGCTCCAAGAACGTCGCATCCTCCCGCCACCGAGGCTCGGACAACTCCATTTCGTTGGTCGCTCGATGACCATACCGGTCGAGAAACTCCTCCAACTTCACCTGACCGGCCGCCACCTGCGACAACATCAAATCCTGCTCGTAAGTCGAGTCGTGCTCCAACCCCATCGTCAGCACCGTGGCATACCGGCCTCCCTCCTGCGCGCCCATCAACTGCGTCAACAAACCCTCCAACGCTCCCAACGCCACCCCGGCAAAAAACGGCGGCTTGAGCGATTCTTTGCCGAACTCATCCAAAACCCGCCGCCGTCGCCCGGTCAATTCCGCCAACAATTCCGCCGTGCTCAAACCCTCAAGATTCTGTGAACGTTTTGCGCGGACATATTCCAGATAACCCGGCAAGATTTCCTTCTCGAAATGTTCCTTCGCTTTCGGACGCAATTTCCTGGTCGCGCGCGACGCGCGGATCATCACTTTGATCGCGCCCGGCAACTTGAACAGGAAAGTCTCATCGGCCTTTTCCGGCTCGAACCTTGTCGGCGGACGTTCCATCTCGTTCTTGTTGCGAAGAATGGCCTGCACATCGTAGCCCACCGGCAACCCGCCCCAAAACAACTGCGACAACCGTTCCGGGTCCGCATAGATTCGTCCCAGGATCAGCTCCAAGAAACCTTCCCGGCACACTTCCCCGGAAGGCTCATAGCCAAAATCGCGATACATCAACCCAAACCCACCGGCTCCGCTCATGAACCTCCGAACGATGTCCCACGTCAGCGGAGTCGGCGCCCGCAATGTTTCGCGGAGGTTGTGCGTCACCCAGACGCGATGGCGGCCATTGGCCAGTTGGCGCAGACGCAAGATCTCTTCTTCGCGGGCCTCTTCCGCGTCTTGAGCCACGTCCAGACCCCGAATCGCTCGCGACTGCAGCAACGCAAACTTGCCGTCCGCCCAGCCCCATTCGATGTCCATCGGCTTGCCGAAGAACTTTTCCACCTTCAGGCACAACGCGCACAGTTCGACCAGCGCGCCCGACGACAACGTCAGGGCGTCCGCGGCATGCGCGCGTTCATCGCCCAGGGCGGTCACGGCGTTGGACTTCTTGCCGGGAAACACCTTCACGTCGCGAAAATTGTTGCGACTGACCACGTACCGGTCCGGCGTGACATCACCCGACACCACGGCTTCTCCCAATCCAAACGCGCTCTCGATCACCATCTGACCGGCGCGCAGGTTGTTCGGGTCTTGCGTGAATGCCACGCCCGCGACACGCGACGGGAACATCACCTGCACATTGACCGCCGTGCCGATCAATCCCTCGATATGATTTCGCTTCCGGTACGCATGCGCCCGCTCGCTGCTCCACGAACGAAACACGGCATTGATGCACTCCACCAGAAGATCCCAGGGCTCTTGCGGAAACGGCCTGCCGGTATTCTGAGTGAACACCCGCAACATGTCATGCACGGTCACACGCGATGCGTGGGAGCTTTCCACAAACAAGCTGGCCGGCAACCCCGCCACCGTCCTTCCAAACGTCGCGATGAATTGCTGGTACACATGCCAAAACACAGGCGCATCCCCCACTTCCTCCGCCAATTGTTCCGTGATGCCGCAGTTCAGAATCGTGTCCATCATTCCCGGCATCGAAACCGCCGCGCCGCTGCGGACCGAAACAAACAAAGGATTCCGGCCCCGACCGAACCTTCGCCCCGTCAATTGTTCCAGCCGGGCGACACCGGCACGAATCTGTTGCTCCAATTCCGGCGGCCACTGCTGCCCGTGCTCGTAGAAATACCGACAGGCTTCCGTGGTGATCGTGAAGCCGGGCGGCACGTTCAATCCTGCCCGGGTCATCTCCCCCAGGCTCGCGCCCTTGCCTCCCAGCAGCACTTTCGCGTCACCGGGCACCGCATCCTCGAAAAAATAAACCCAGTTCACCGGTATTTCCCCGCCTTGACCAACCCGCGTTTGTCCGTCGCGAAATACACGGCGGAATCCCACAACACCAGCGGCGATGTTTGCGCTCCCAGCCAAGCCGTGGCCATCCACCGTTGCGATCTCGATTCAGCCAGATTGTGAATGGTCAATCCCTCCTTCGACACGAACAGCACAGCATCTCGCGTCAACACGGGAACCATGCCGGGCACGGCATCCGGCAACCTCGTTCGCACCGCGCCGGTCAGCTTGTTCGCCAACACCAACTCACCCGCCACATTCACATACGCCAGCCATTCATTGCCCACCGCCACCGGAGCGGACGCTCCGCCTTCCACATTCCACAAAGATGTCCCGTTCACGATATCAATCCCCGATACCCCGCCTGCGGTCGCCACCAGCACTATTCGTCCTTCCACAACCGGCGCGGCCACAACCCGGGAACCCAATTCGTAAGCAGCCAGAAGCTGGCCGGTCGGCTTGTCCAATACCACCAGGCCGGGCGGTTCGTTTCGACCGATGACCAACAACGGACCCGACGCAACCATACCGGCCACGTGGCCGGTGTTCGCCTGCCAGCGACGTTTCCCATCCAATCCCCGTTGGCCGACCCGGCCCCGTTCGTCCTCGATGCAAACCACTTCATGATCCATCACAAACCTGCCGCTGGCATCCGCCGATACCGGCTCGCTCCAGCGTTCTCTTCCCGATGCCAACTCCACACAACGCAACCGGCGATCAGTGTCCCCTTCCCTGCCGTCCACAAACAAGACAACTTCATCATTGGCGGCCGGCGCGAGGCTCACGCCATTGCTGGCGGAGACGAACCAGGATTCCGATGGCGTCTCGCGTTGTTTGGAGTCCACGAGCAGACAAGCCAATCCCTTGCGGGCGCCGTCAGCCACCGGAACAAGCAGACGCTCCCCAATCACCGCGACAGGGCCCACGAGTCCGGGCGGCGGCGTGGTGTCCTCGCTGTCCTGCTTCGGATATCGCCACAGCAACGCGCCACGATCTGGCAACGCGCTGCCATCGAACGCCCCCGGCTCACCCGGCCAGAGCGGACGACGGTTCTCCGTTTGCGGCGCGCCCACACAAAGCAGTCCGTTGTTCGGCGTTCCCACGTAAACGTGTCCGCGAGCCACGGCCGGCGAACTGACCGTGCCGGGACTGTCGCCCACGGATGTTTCCCATACCGGCTGGAGCGACTCGCGATTCAAGGCAATCAAACGGCCGGCTTCGGTCGCCAGATAGAGATGATTCTTCGTCAACGCAGGCGACCCAATGAACGCGCCGCTGGTTTTCCACTGTCGGATTGGCCGACCGTCATAGCCCAAGCTGTACACCGTCCCGCCCCGCGTGGCCGCATACAGGTTGTCCTCCCCGGCCACCACGGCATTCAATACGGTCCGGTCGGTTTTGAACTTCCATTCGACCTGATGCGTCGCCAGATCCACACACCACACTTCGCCATTGACGGTCATGGCTTCTTTGGCGGCCGCCATCTCCGCGTCTGTCTTGCCGGCCGCTTTCATTTTCGCCAGTTGATTTTCGATCGCCTTCTCCTCGGCGTTGACAAAATCGCCGTGGCCCATGCCGACAAACAGTTTCCCATTCGCAATCGTCGGCGGAGCAAAGACCGGCGCCGTGGTGGCCACCCGCCACAATTCCTTGCCGGATGCCGCGTCCACGCACACGACCGCTTGACCGCCGATGCCCAATCCGAAATAAACTTTGCCGTCGTGATAAGCCGGTGAGGTCTCAGCATCGGGATATGTCTCGCCTGCCAAATGCCACAAGACCACCGGCTGACCGCTCGCGTCCGGCTCCAACCGGAAACATCGGTACCCATCATCACCCGCGCCAATGAAAACTTTCCCATCGGCGATGACCGGCGAAGATTCGACATGGCTCCTGGTCCGGTACGTCCACACCACCGCGCCCTTGTTTTCGACATCGAGGCAAACAACACGCGCGTCTTTGGTGGTGTGCAAACCTTCACCGACGACGAGATACTTGCCGGCCACCGATGGCGAGGAGAACGTGGCCCGGTACCCTGACGGCGCGCCGCGCCACACAACGCCGCCAGTGTCGGCATCGAGGCAAAAGATGGCGCCCTTCGTGGAAAACACGCCGACTTCTGCCGATGTCACGTAGATCCGGTTCCCCACCACGGCTGGCGACGAGTAGTATGTCTTGAACTCGCCCGCAAAAGCCCAGTTCACACCACCACCGAGCGGCTCCGGTGCGCCAGCCACGGCACCGGTCCGTTCGAGGTTGCCCCGGAACATCGGCCAATCTCCCGAAGCCGATTCCGTCTGACCGACTCGACTGCTGCTTTGAGGCCAGATGGCGCTCAGCCCGTACCAAGCGCCTGCGCCAACACCGACGATGATGAGAACCGTGAGTTTGGTGCGCCACACAAGCTTGCCGAGCAGCTTCAGCGTGCGCGCCGGGCGGACCAGGGGCGTTCCGCGCCGCGGC
>CAZEQV010000229.1:0-6105 GCA_964514435.1 uncultured Verrucomicrobiota bacterium | reverse complement strand
AGGCCCGGCTCCAGTCGCCCGCGCCGGGGCGTTCGACCTTGATGACATCGGCACCGTAATCGGCGAGGAGTTGTGTGCCGACCGGTCCTTGATAGACATGGCTGAAATCGAGGATGCGGATACCGGCCAGCGCGGCTGATGCGGATGAGGGTGTGTTCATTTCTTTCGGTTCAAAAAGTCCTGGAGCCGCTGGATCGTGTTCGGATCGCGCAGGCAGCCTCGCGAAAGCTCGGCTTCGACGGCGGCGTTGCGGTCACGGGCGGCTCGTTGTTCGTCATTGAGTACCTTCTTGAAGGTTCGCACGGCGTAGGGGCTGCATGAAAGAATGGACCGGGTGATGGTGGCAAGCTCGATTTCAAGTTGTGCGGGGTTGCCAACAAACTCGATCAACCGCAGCCGGTACGCTTCGGTTGCGTCCAGCATCCGGCCGGTGAAGAAATATCGTTTGGCGGCCGCGTCTCCGATCCTGGCCGCCAATCTCCGGCAGCCACCCCAGCCGGGAATGAATCCAAGGTTCGCCTCGGTCAGCCCGAACTTGGCCTGTTCACCCGACAGAATGAAATCGGCAGCCAGCGCCAGTTCCAGACCGCCGCCGAGGGCATAGCCGGTCACTTTGCCGAGGACAGGGCAGGGTAGGTCTTCGAGGCGATTGAGGACACGGTGCCCCTGCTGTACCCACGGGACAATCGTTTGTTCATTGGTCTCTTTGAGAACGTTCAGGTTCGCGCCCACGCAAAAGTACTTCGGCGATGCGCTTTGGAGGATGACGAGGCCGGGAAGGTTCGATTCGATTTCGGCAATGGCTTGATCCAGTTGGGCGAGGACGCCGGGATCAAGTGTGGGCGGCTTGGAATCCGGTGGGGTGAGCGTGAGTGTGGCAATTCCGCCATCGCGGTTGAGAACGATGTTTGTGGAGCTGGTCTTCATGGAACGCGGCGCAGGATAGACTCCTCATGAGTGATGTCAAGATTGCCGGGTTGCCAGGCGCGCGCCAGCAAGTCGGAGAACGAATGACATCGCGGGATCGTTCGCATCAGGCCGCCGATTAGGACGGTTTCTGCGCGCCGGCAAGGTCGGTCGAGTTTTGCGGGAGCGCGGGTTGTTCGAGGTGAATGGTCTGGGTCGGGAAGGCGAAGTCGAGGCCGGCCGCGGTGAATCGTTCTTTGATCTGGAGGTTGATGGCCTGCATGGCTTCGAGGAATTCCTTGTACACCGTGGTTTTGCACCAATAGACGATGAAGATGTCCTGCGAATGTGCGCCGAAATCCTTCCAGTAGATCCACGCATCGTGAGTGAGAGGGTGCGCCTTGAAGATGTCGCGCAGAATGTTGACGCCTTCCTGCATCTTCTCGGCGGTGGTGCCGTAGGTGAGGTTGAGGGTGATGAGTTGGCGGATGTTGGGGCGGAGGGTGATGTTGTTGATGGCGCTGTCGGCCACGATCTTGTTGGGAATGGTGACCAGATGACCCTCAAGGGTCCGGAGCCGGGTGCTGCGCAGCCCGATGGTTTCGACCATGCCGTCGTGGCCTGCGATCTGCACCCGGTCGCCCACGCGAAACGGCCGGTCAGTGAGAATGGTGATGGATCCGAAGACGTTGGCGAGGGTGTTTTGCGCCGCCAAAGCGACGGCGATGCCGCCGACGCCGAGGCCGGCCAGCACGCTGGTGATGGGGATCCCAAGGGATTGAGCCACGGTGAGAACGCCGATGATGCAAACGAACACTTTGAGCGATTTTCCCAGCAACGGGAGCATCATCTTGGCGAGATCGGCGTCGTTGGCGAAGAACTTGGTGGTGGCATACTCCACGAGCAAGTCCACGATGCGCATGATCAGATAGATGATCGTGCCGGCCACCGCCACAATGAAGAGTGTGGAGAGGATCTTCTCCATCCACTCCGGCCAGTAGAATGTGTGGATGCCGACATTGAGCAGCGCCAGGAATACGGCAAACTTGACCGGCTTGTGCAGGACGGCAATCAGCTTTTCATCCAAATCGGTCTTGGTCTTGGCGGCGAGTCGGCGCAACTGATGGGTCATCAGATAATCCACAATCATGGCCAGGAAAAACGCTGCGATCACCCACAGCAGCGAGGCGGTGTATTGCCAGAGCGGATACCCGCCCAGTTCCCGTTGGAGGAAT
This sequence comes from uncultured Verrucomicrobiota bacterium, assembly GCA_964514435.1. Taxonomy (GTDB): domain Bacteria; phylum Verrucomicrobiota; class Verrucomicrobiia; order Palsa-1439; family Palsa-1439; genus CAZEQV01. The sequence goes on along the minus strand of CAZEQV010000229.1, from coordinate 3,964 downwards.
TGAATGTTGTCCAAGCCGAAAGCTGGTTGTTTGCGGGCGACCGCCTCCGGTTCTTGAGCGTTGGCAACCGGCAACAGCATCACGAAAAATAGAATCACGCGGCGAAATATCATGGTGGGTTCCTTTCTGAATTGCGCGGCATTATAGGTGCCGAGTTCCGGCAATCAAGAGCGACAGATTGCCGATTTCGTTCGGGGTGCCGTTAGAAGTTTGGGGCAGGCAATTGTAGGGCGGGAAGGCCTGTCGTTTAGGCTTCCCGCCGCGGGCGTGGGTTGAAGGTCGTTCGCGGCGCGCACCCCAAACAACGGGGATGCGCGCCCTACAATTCGGTCGCTGCCCAAAGTTTTGAACTACACCCTTTCGTTCGGCGGGTCTTGCCCGCTGGCTTTCTGACCGGTAGTGTGACGCCCTATGCTCACGTTGTCAGAGGTCAGCAAGGTATATGGCGAGCGGGTGCTGTTTGCGGATGTGACGCTTCAAGTCAACCGCGGCGACCGCCTCGGGCTTGTCGGGCCGAATGGAGCCGGCAAGTCCACGTTGTTCTCGCTGATCATGGGGCGACTGGAACCGGATACCGGTACGGTGACATTGGAACGCGGGGCGCGGATTGGGTTTCTGCCCCAGGAAACGGCGGCCGTCGGCAAGCAGACCGTTCTTGAACTGGCCACCGAAGGCATTGCGCACGATGACGAGTACGATCATACCATCGAGCCGCTGGCGAAACAGGTGTTGAACGGTCTGGCCTTCCGGCAGGCTGACTTCAACCGTCCTGTCGGCGCGATGAGCGGCGGTTGGGTGATGCGCGCGCATCTGGCCAGATTGTTGGTCCGCAAGCCGGACCTGTTGTTGTTGGATGAACCCACGAACCATTTGGATTTGGAGTCGCTGGTGTGGTTTCAGAACTATCTCAAAGGGTATCCCGGCGCGATTCTGGTTGTGTCGCACGATCGGGAATTCCTGAATCAGTTATGCGGCAGCATTCTGGCGATTCAGAACGGCCGGCTGCAGCGGTACCGGGGCAATTACGAGGACTACCTCGCGCAACGCGAAGCGCGCGAGGCGCAGCAGTTGGCGGCGTTCAAGAACCAGCAGAGGGAGATCGAGTCGTTGCAGAGGTTTGCCGACCGGTTTCGCGCCAAGGCGAGCAAAGCTTCTCAGGCACAGGCAAAACTCAAACAGATCGAGCGCATGGAGAAGGTCGAAGCGCCGGAGGCGGAAGATCGCAAGATCAAGTTCCGGTTTCCTCAACCTCCCCGCAGCGGTTTGAAGGTTGTGACGTTGAAGGATGTCCACCACGCTTACGGCGATCTCGTGGTTTACCGGGGAATGAATTTTCAGGCGGAACGGGGCGACCGCACCGTGCTCGTGGGACCGAACGGGGCCGGCAAATCCACATTGCTGAAGATACTGGCCGGTGTTCTGGCGTTTCAGTCGGGACAAAGGGAATTGGGCTTGAATGTGAAGGTTGGCTACTACGCGCAGCATCGAGTTGAGATGTTGCAGGCCGTTCGGACCGTCTTGGAGGAGGCTCTGGATTCGCCGCAAAGGATACCGGAACAGTTTGCGCGAACGGTTCTCGGGTCATTTCTTTTTCGTGGCGATGATGTGTTCAAGCAGGTCAACGTGTTGAGCGGGGGCGAGAAAAGCCGGTTGGCCTTGGTGAAACTGCTGTTGAACCCGCCCAATCTGCTGTTGATGGACGAGCCAACCACGCATTTGGACATGGCCAGCATTGAGGCGCTGATTGCCGCGCTGAAACAGTATGAAGGAACGCTGATTTTCATCAGCCACGATGTGCATTTCATCCGTTCACTGGCCACCAGCGTGATGCACATCCATGCCGGGCAACTCACCCGGTACGTGGGTGATTACCAATATTATTTGGACAAATCGCAGGCCGTCTCCGAACGTGCTGCGTTGGTCGCGGGCGCCAAGGTGACGGACGGTCGTCCTGATGAAATGCCACCGGCACAGCCGGTCCGCTTCAAGACGAAGGAGCAAAAGCGTCTCGAGGCCGAACAACGTCAGGCCGAATCACGTGCCAAACGCGAACGTGAAAAGCGGATTGCGTCGGTGGAGTCCGAAATTGAACGGTTGGAGGCGCGGCAGGCAGAATTGACGGGGCTGTTGGAGAATCCGGCCACGTACCACGAACCCGGCAAGGCCATGGAGTTGAACCGGGAACTGGCCGGTATCGTCGAGTCGCTTGAGAAGTTGAATGCAGAATGGACCGCCTTGGTGTAGAAGTAGGGGCATTCGTTTTTCGAAAGGGAACCAATATGAAAATGATCGTCTGTGTCGTGGGTTGCGTGGTTATGGTCGTGGCGGGATGTCGGGAGGAGCCGGTCTCCTCGTACAAAGTGTCCAAGACACAGACGGTGACAGATCCAGAGGGGATGCCGGCGGGGTTGCCGCCCGGTCATCCTACCGGCATGCCTGCCGGTCACCCTGACATTTCCACCATGGGCGAGAAGCCGTCCGTGAAATGGAAAACGCCCGAGGGTTGGACGGAATCGCCGACGAGCGGGATGCGGGTCGGATCGTTTCGAATCGTGGGCGATGACGGCAAACAGGCGGATGTGAGCATCATCCCGTTGCCCGGCAAGGCCGGTGGTGATTCGGCCAACGTGAATCTCTGGCGCAGTCAGGTGGAATTGCCGCCCGTGTCAGAGGAGGAAATCAAGAAACTGGGAGAAGCAGTCGAAGTGGCGGGGCAGCCGGCAACGTTCTATGAACTGGCCGGGGAAGCCGGCTCGAAGGATGCCGCCCGCATTCTCGGCGTCATCCAGCATCGAGAGGGGATCGCTTGGTTTTTCAAAATGATCGGTGACTCGGAGTTTGTGGCCAAACAGAAGCAGACATTTCTGTCCTTCCTCAAGACCATCGAGTTTGGCGCCGTGGAGTCGAAGCCCGTGGAAGCGGCGGTCGCCACCGCGCCATCCGCCGTGCCCGGCAAGTGGCCGGTGCCAGCCGGCTGGCGCGAGGTGCCGGGCGGACAATTCCTGGTCGCCAAGTTTGTGATCGAGAACGAGGCCGGCCGCGCCGACGTGAACGTGAGTTCTTCGGCGGGCGACGGCGGCGGATTAGCCGCGAACATCAATCGTTGGCGTCAGCAACTCGGTTTGTCACCGGTGGACAACGACGAAGTGACCGGGTCCGTGCAAACCATTGAGACGAAGGGCGGCAAGGCGTTCGTGGTCGAATTGAGCGGGACGGACATGCGCAGCAGCAAGCCTGCGGGCGTGGTGGGCGTGTTGTTGATTCGCGCCGACAAATCGTGGTTCTACAAGTTGATGGGCGATCCAGCCGTGGTGGCCGGGCAGAAAGACGCTTTCATTGGTTTCGCGCAGAAAGTGGATCACTGAGATGCTCGACAGGTTTTACCATTTCATCTCGTCGCTGCGGCTGACGGTGGTGTTGTTGGCGCTGGGATTTGTGTTGGTGTTCTGGGGGACACTGGCGCAGGTGAAACTCGGACTGTATCAGGCGCAAAACGAGTTCTTCCGCGGTTTCTTCATCTACTGGCAGCCGACTTGGACAGACTTGAAGATACCGGTTTTCCCCGGTGGATACCTGGTGGGCAGTGTGCTGCTGGTCAATCTGTTTGCCGCGCACTTTCGGTATTACCAGCCCGGCACGCGCAAGATTGGGATTGTGTTGATCCATCTTGGAATCGTGTTGCTGCTGGTGGGGCAGTTGCTGACCGATATTCTCTCGGTGGAAAGCACGATGCGTCTGCGGAACGGGGAGACCAAGAACTATTCCGAGGCATCCACCCGCTTTGAGCTGGCGATCACGGACACGACCGATCCGAAAGAGGACAAGGTGGTGACGATACCGGCCAGCCGTTTTCGCGAAGGCAAAACCGTTCAGCACCCGGAGTTGCCGTTCGCCATCCGTGTGGAGAGATTCTTTGAAAATTCGGCGTTGCAGGACAAACCAGCGTCCGGCTACCAGCAGGTCA
>CAZEQV010000228.1:0-6123 GCA_964514435.1 uncultured Verrucomicrobiota bacterium | reverse complement strand
GTGTCAATCAACGTGACGACGGGAAGTTCAAACTTCTCGGCAAGTTGCATCAGGCGCAGCGCTTTCCGGTAGCCTTCGGGATGCGGACTGCCGAAGTTGCGCATCAAGTTTTCCTTGGTGTCGCGTCCTTTCTGCTGGCCGATGATCATGACTGGACGGTCGTCAATCGTTGCAAAACCCGCCACCGTCGAACGATCATCCGCGTACCGGCGATCGCCATGCAGTTCTTGAAAATCCGTCGTGATCAGTTTGATGTAATCGAGCGTGTAAGGCCGTTTCGGATGCCGGGCCAGTTGGACTCTTTGCCAGGGCGTCAGACTGCTGAAAACCTCGCGTTTGGTCTTCTCCAGTTTGTCTTCGATCTCTTGAATCTGCGCGGTGAGATCAATCTTCTGTTCTTCCGATTGTTTGCGGAGTGATTCGAGGGTCTGCTCCAATTCAACAATCGGTTTCTCAAACTCCAAAGTGAAGAATTTCATATTGGCCTCCGAATTAATCGCGAATTTTGACCGGTGTGCCAAGCGGCAGAAGCGCGTACAGCTCCGCCACGTCATCATTCAACAAGCGAATGCAGCCGGCCGTGGCTTGTTTGCCAATCGAATTGGTTTCCCACGTTCCGTGAATGCCATACCGTGGTATGTCCAGACCGAGCCAGTGCGTGCCGAGGATGTTCTCCTTGTCGCCATAGGGAATCGTGGTGCCATCCGCCCGGTACCACGGCGGTTGGGCGATTCGGCTCTTGATCTTGAACTCGCCCACGGGCGTCTTGCTGTGTTCGCCGGGGCCCACCCGGTAGCGTTTGAAGAAGTTTCCATGATCGGTAACCGTGAGCGCGTTGGCGTTCTTGCTGACCACAACGGCGAACGCGCCCTGGTAGATGCGCAAGCGGTCACCGAGACGGATCACGTCCGTGGACAGGTTGTTGGCTCGCTTGATCAGGTCAATGGTCGTGTTGTACTTCGCGGCGAGCTTGCCGAGGGTGTCACCAGCCACGATGGTGTGGTCCACCTTTTCAGGAGCCGGCACGGCGGTGAAGATGATCTGCGTGTTGATGTCACCCAGCAAATCCATGACGCGTTCGGAGGGCGCGTCTCCCGTCGCGAGCGGTTGGAGCAATGCCCGCGCATCGGCCAGTTTGCCGTCGGCTTTGAGGGCCAGCGCCTGTTTGATCAGGTCCAATGTCACCTGGCCGGGATCGGTGCCGGCAAGGGGACGATCGGGCGGAGGCGCAGGTGCCACCGTTTCGACGGGAGCCGGCAGGGCGGGGGAGGTGGATTCTGGGGCGCGTTCGCATCCAGACAGACCGATGGCTCCTGCGAGCAATGGGACAAGATATTTCATTTCAGATTTGCAGATCGCGTATCACCAACGGCATCGAAGGGTATCGGCGGTACATATCGTTTTCAAGACATTTGAGGACGGTGCGCTCAATATGGGGCGGGATATCCGGCGCCAAAGCGCGCAAGGGTTTGATATGCGCATTGGAGTCCGCGTATTTCTTGACGATCTCGTCGCGGGTGTTGCCCGTGATGGGTTTGATGCCGGTCAGGATTTCATAGGCGGTCACGCCAAACGCAAAAATGTCGGCTCGTTCATCCAGAGGTTGCCGGGCAATCTGCTCGGGCGCCAGATAGGCAAAAGTGCCGGACAACGACCGCACGCGTTTCGGGGCCGCCGGTCGTTCGATGGCCAAATCGAAGTCCACCAACTTGGGGTCATAGGTGCGAGGCACGACCACATTCTCGGGTTTGAAATCCAAATGCAGATACCCGCGCTCATGCAAATGCGCCAAAGCGGAGGCCATCCCCACCAGCAGTTTGATCCGGTTGGCCTGCAATCCCGGATCCGATTTCAAGAGGCGTTCCCGAAGGTTCGGGCCGTCCACGTACTCGATCACCGCATATCGTTGGCCATTGAATTTTCCGTCCTCGATCAAGCGCACGATGTTCGGATGATCGAGTTGCGACAACACTTTGCATCCCCAGCGGAACTGCCGGATGCGCGTCCAGCTCAGGCGGAATTCCGGCAGCAATATCCGCAACACGACCTTCTGACCTTGACGATCAGTGGCGAGGTAAATGTCAGCCATACCGCCGCGATTGAGCCGCTCCAAGACGGTATAATTGGCAAAGTTTGTCCAAATCATCGAACGAGCAGACTAGGGAACAAAGCCCGCCAATGCAATGTTTATGCCCACGCCTAGGCGACGAATCAGAGTCCCTTCACCGATTGTTACTTGGGGAAGTACCGGCCAATCAGCAGTGACAGTTTCTTGCGCGTGGACGGTGGCATGACTTTGGGATCGGTCATGACTGCGGTGGCCAACGCGTGCCGGCAGGAGCAGTCTTCAGCGGGATCCACCGCGGCGATGGCGGAGCGAAGAATGCCCTGCGCCATGCGGGAGTTCTTCTGAAGATTGCCGATCACCATTTCCACCGTGACGGCATCGTGTCCTTCGTGCCAGCAATCGTAGTCCGTGATCATGGCCATCGTGGCGTAGCAGATCTCAGCTTCCCGGGCACAGCGGGCTTCGCCGAGGTTGGTCATGCCGATCACATCCCAACCCATGGCCCGGTGGAAATGCGATTCGGCGCGGGTGGAAAATGTCGGGCCTTCCATGTTCACATACGTTCCGCCTTCGTGGATGGTGGCGCCGGCGGCTTTTCCGCATCGGGCCAGCGTTTTTCGCAACGACGAGCATACCGGGTCGGCAAACGCGATGTGTCCGACGACGCCGTTACCGAAGAATGTGAAATCCGCGCTGCGTTTCGTGCGATCGAAGAACTGGTCCACCAGAACGATGTCGGTGGGCTTGTATTGTTCCTTCAAGCTGCCGACGGCGCTGACGCTGATGATCTTGGTGACACCGAGCTTTTTCATGCCGTAAATGTTGGCGCGATGGTTGAGTTCGCTGGGAAGTGTGCGGTGACCGCGACCATGCCGGGGCAGGAAGACCACATCCTTGCCGGCCAGCGTGCCGGTGAGGAATTGGTCGGAAGGTTTCCCGAACGGGGTGGATACGGTGACCCACTTTTTTCGTTCGATGCCTTCCATTTGATACAAGCCGCTGCCGCCGATGACGCCGATTTTCATGACCCGGATCTCCTGTGTTACGCGCCCGGATACGTGAACCACCCCGGCATCGCAAGCGCATTTTGAGGATGATGCTACACAAAGTTTGGAAAGGCTGATAGAGTGACCGGGATGGATGTCACCCACAAACGTAATTTTTGCATCATTGCGCACATTGACCACGGCAAGACGACGTTGTCGGACAGGCTGTTGGAGACGACCGGCGCCTTGGCCAAGCGGGAAATGCGCGAGCAGGTTCTGGATTCGATGGATTTGGAGCGGGAACGCGGGATCACGATCAAAGCGCACCCGGTCACGATGCAGTATCACGCTGAGGACGGTCAGGTATACGAGTTGAACCTGATTGACACGCCCGGTCACGTTGATTTTGCGTATGAAGTGTCGCGCAGTCTGGCGGCGTGTGAGGGCGCCTTGTTGATCGTTGACGCCGCCCAAGGCGTGGAAGCGCAAACCGTGGCCAATGTCCACCTGGCGGCCAAACAAGGGCTGACAATCGTGCCAATCATCAACAAGGTGGACCTGCCGAATGCCAACATTGAAGAAACCAAACGCCAGTTGGAGGAGATTCTGGCGATACCGGCCGAGACGGCCGTCTTGGCCAGCGCCAAGACCGGCATCGGCATCGAGGACATCCTGCGAGCCATCGTGAAACGGATTCCGCCACCGGCCGCAGCCGGTGAAGAAACACTGCGGGCGTTGGTGTTCGATTCCTTTTTTGACACCTACCGGGGTGTGGTGACGTATGTGCGGGTGTTTGCCGGTCAGGTTGCGCCGGGGCAGATGATTCAGTTGATGAGCAACGGGACCAAGTTTGAAGTGAAAGATGTGGGCGTGTTCACACCGAAGCCCGCGCCCCGGGAGAAATTGCGGGCAGGGGACGTGGGGTTCATCATCGCCAACATCAAGAGCACGTCGGATGTAATGATCGGAGACACGGTCACGGATGCGCGCAAGCCGGCCTCGGAGATGTTGCCCGGGTTCCAGAAAGTTCATCCAATGGTGTTCAGCGGGTTGTACCCGATCAATTCCGCCGACTATGAGCATTTGAAGGCGGCATTGGCCAAGCTGCAGCTCAATGACGCGGCATTTCAGTATCAAGCAGAGAGTTCGGCGGCGTTGGGGTTTGGGTTCCGGTGCGGGTTCCTCGGATTGTTGCACATGGAGATTGTGCAGGAACGGCTGCGGCGTCAGTTCGACATGGACATCATTGCGACGTATCCCAGCGTTATCTACCGGGTGCTCAAAACAAACGGCGAGGTGTTGGATGTGGACAATCCAGTGTTCCTGCCGGACCCGTCGTTGATAGACAGAATGGAAGAACCCTACGTTCGAGCCTATCTCATCAGCCCCAATGAGAACATCGGCGACATGATGCAGTTGGTGATGGAAAAGCGAGGCGCCGTGACCAAGACGGAGTCGCTCGACACCAAACGCGTGATGTTGACCACCGAGATTCCACTCAACGAGATTCTCGTGGATTTTCACGACAAGATCAAAAGCATCACCCGGGGCTATGGTTCGATGGATTATGAGCCGTGCGGTTACCGGGAGGGCGACTTGATCAAGCTGGACATTCTGGTCAACGGCGAGCCAGTGGACGCGTTCTCCAGCATTGTGCATCGGAGCAAGGCGGAAACGCGGGGACGCGCATTGGCGGTCAAACTCCGGGAGGTCATCCCTCAGCAGATGTTCCAGATAGCCATTCAAGCGGCCATCGGCGGCCGGATCGTGGCCCGCGAAACTGTGCGCGCGCTTTCCAAGGATGTGACGGCAAAGTGTTACGGCGGCGATATTACGCGGAAACGCAAACTGTGGGAAAAACAGAAAGAGGGCAAGAAACGCATGAAACAAGTCGGCAAAGTCAACATCCCCCAAGAGGCGTTTATTTCCGTTCTCAAGGCCGGATAGACACAGAGCAGGGGACATACATGGACATTTTCAACTGGAGAAATCGCAAGACCTTCAAGCAGGCGCGCGAGTTGGTGGCTGGAGCAAGAAAACTGGTTCGCATCAACCGCGATATCCTGCGCCCGGAACACATCCTCACTGTTCACAAGGGCTGCGAAGAATTGACCGCCTGCGTGCGAACGCGGGACGCAGCACGGGCGGCCAAATTGATGGAGAAGTTTGATGAACAGCTTGCCGGGATTTTTCCCCGGCCGAAATATGCCGGGTTGCGAGAGAATCTGGAGGTGTTGCTGGTGGCCCTGATCGTGGCAATGGGCGTGCGGACATTTTTCATTCAGCCGTTCAAAATCCCGACAGGTTCCATGCAGCCGACATTGTTTGGCGTGTATCCGCAGTTTGGAAGCGACCCACTGGCGTACCAGAACGGTCCGCCCTGGTTGCTGCACCGATTGTGGGGGGCAATTCTGCTGGGAAGAATCCATGAACCCAACGGGTTCCGAACCCGTGGCGACCACATCTTCGTGGACAAGATCAGTTATCACTTCCGCAAACCCAAGCGCGGCGAAGTCATCGTGTTCGACACCGCAAACATACCGGAGCTTTCAGCAGGTTCTCGTGGAAAATTCTACATCAAGCGACTTGTTGCACTGGAAAATGACAAAGTGCAGATCAGTCCCCCGTATCTGCGAGTAAACGGAGACACTCTGGAATCCATGTTGCCATTCAAGCGGATGTACTCAATGATGAATGGCTATCATGGGTACGTGTTGCCCGGTTCTTCCAAGTATTTTCGTGATCCATTTGATGTGTACGCTGTTCCTTCTGATCATCTATTCGTGTTGGGGGACAACAGTCGTCACAGTCTAGACGGGAGGTTTTGGGGGGCAGTTCCTTCGCAAGACCTGGTAGGACGCGCGATACTTGTGTACTGGCCATTTAGTCGGCGTTTTGGGCGAATTGACTAATCCAGTCTTTCTGTTCCAACCAGACAAACCCACACTCCTGCACTACGTCGCACAATATCAGTTATGTCTAATATATGTCATGGCGAATCTGGATTTGCATTGCCCTAGCCTGAATATTTCACCGATTCTTTGAACAACGAACGGCGAGGCCGGTCAA
>CAZEQV010000227.1:0-6160 GCA_964514435.1 uncultured Verrucomicrobiota bacterium | reverse complement strand
GTTCATGTTCAAAGCGCCGGCATCGTTCCAAAAACAGCTCGTGGACGCCGGTCGGGTCATGCTCGGACCCACCGGTCAGCCCGTTTTGCAGGCCGGCAATGCTTGGTTGTGCCCATCGCAGCCCGTCAATCGAACCATGTCCATCGCCGCCATCAATGAGATGCTCACCCGGTATCCTGTTGGCGGACTTCAATTCGATTACATCCGATTCTACGAGGAGCCATGCTGCTATTGCGCCCATTGCCGGAAATCCTTCGAGACTTACGCCGGCAAGAAATTCGACAAATGGCCCACGCCGGTGATCTCCGGCAACGCCGTGGAAAAGTTTCAGCAGTGGAAACAGGAGATGGTCAACGATTGGTGCCGGGAACTTTCTGCCGCCACCCGCCAAGCGCGTCCCGGCATCGTTGTCACCGCCGCCGTGTTCTCCGACCTCGACCGGTCACGTGTGGAGAAGGGACAAGACTGGCGGTTGTGGCTGCAGCGCGGCTGGCTCGACCAGGTTTGCACGATGACCTACGTGACCGACGCAGCACAGTTCGAAACGTTGCTGCGGAAGCAGCGGGTTTGGGTCCCCAAACGCGAGCAACTGGTCGCCGGCATTGGCAGTTGGAAGTTTGAAACGATGCAGCCGCTTCAAAACCAGATCGCCATTTCGCGCAAACACCAGCTTGCCGGCTTCGCCTTATTCTCCTACGACGACGCCGCCACTCGCAACTTCCTGCCGGTCGTGATGACAAAGTGATGTGGCGCTGCCAGCCACGGACACGACCAAGGGCGTCTTTCCACAAACTTTGCGCCAAACTGAGGACCGTGAAGACAGGCCGTTGGCTCATCTTTCGTGCCCACTAACGTGGACACAAGCAGAGACGCTTGCGCCACCCCAAACGTGCAGCACACCCTCGCAGTTTCTTTGCGACAAACCCCGATGTCCTGTGTTACTATGTGCATCGGTTCGCAGGAGGGTTGGCCATGAATCACGATGAACATATTGTCCGTCCCGAGGATCTCATCATGTCCCGGAGGGAGTTTCTCTGCAAATGCGGCATGGGTTTTGGCGCCATGACATTGGCAACGATGTTCGCCTCGGATTGGCTGCTGGCACCGGAGGTAGCCGCCTCCACTGCGTCAGCCCTGAATCCGCTCGCACCGAAAGCGCCGCATTTCCCGGCCAAAGCCAAGCACGTCATTCACATCTTCGCCGAGGGCGGACCGTCACATCTGGATACGTGGGACCCCAAACCTGCCCTGCAACGGTACGCGGACAAAGCCTTGCCGGGCTTGGATGGTGTCGCATATCCATCGCCATTCAAGTTCGCCAAGCGCGGCCAATCTGGCATCGAGGTTAGCGAGCTTTTCCCGAAGCTCGGTCAACACGTGGACGATATGACCATCATTCGCTCGATGTGGACAGACATACCGGCGCACGACATCGCCCAGCGATTCATGAATACCGGCTCCCTGCAACTTCCCAAACCTTCTGTGGGTTCGTGGGTGTTGTACGGTCTCGGCACGGAGAACCAGAACATACCGGGCTTCATCACCCTCGGCAGCGATCCTGAATGGCGGCAGGCTTCGTTCCTGCCCGGCGCGTTTGAGGGCGTCAACGTCAACTACTCCTCCCGGATGAAGCCCGAGCAGGTCATTCAAAACATCCGCAACAACTTCGTCTCGCCCGCCAGTCAGAAGCGCCAGATCGAACTAGCCAATCGGCTCAACGCCATTCACGCCGAGAAACTCCAGAAAGATCAACAACTCGAATCACGCATCCAAGCCTTCGAAATGGCGTTCAAAATGCAGACCGAAGCCACCGACGCTTTCGATATCTCCAAGGAACCTTCCGACGTGCGCGAGCTTTATGGCATGACTGAGATGGGCGCCAAACTCCTCGTCGCCCGGCGGCTCGTGGAACGCGGCGTTCGTTTCGTCCAAGTGAACGCCGGCGGATGGGACCACCACAACAATCTCGCAGACGGCATCAGCCGTCGTTGCGCCGACATTGACCAGCCGGCCGCCGCTTTGCTTGCCGACCTGAAACAGCGTGGTCTCCTCGACAAAACCCTCGTCATGTGGGGAGGCGAATTTGGCCGCACATCTGTCCGTGACCGCAACGGCAATGACAATCCTGGCCGCGACCACAATGCCCGCGGATTCTCCACCTGGCTGGCCGGTGGCGGCGTGAAAGGCGGCCTCGTCTATGGCGCCACTGACGAATTCGGGTCGCGGGCCGTTGAGAAGAAAGTCCACGTTCACGACCTTCACGCCACGCTGCTGGCATTGCTCGGCTTCGACCACACGAAATTGACGTTCCGTTACAATGGCCGCGATTTCCGCTTGACGGACAACTACGGCAACGTCGTCCGCGACATCATCGCCTGACCGGAATCATGAAACATACGCTCGTCATTCTCGGCCTCACCCTCGCCGGTATTCTTTCGGCCAGTGCCGAGGAGGCCAAACTCTCCCAAGAGGCACAAGAGTTCTTTGAAAACAAGGTCAGGCCGGTACTCTCGGAAAACTGTTTCAAATGCCACAGCACCCAGCACAACAAGTCCAAGGCTGGACTCACGTTGGACACACGTACCGGGTTGCTCAAAGGCAGCGTGGACGGTCCTGTTGTCGTGCCCGGTGACCCTGAAAGCAGCAAGCTGGTCAAGGCCATTCGCTACACGGACCCCGATGGGGGCATGCCGCCCGATGGGAAAAAGATGCCTGACGCGCAGATTGCCACATTAGTGGAATGGGTGAAAATGGGCGCACCTTTCCCGGACACCCCGGCGGCGGCCAAGCTGACCGGCTTGACCAACAAAGCCCGGTCTCATTGGGCCTATCAGCCCGTCAAAAGACAAGAGCCGCCTGCCGTTTCGCAAACAAATCGGGTGGCCACGCCTGTGGACGCCTTCATTCTTGCCAAGCTGGAAGCCAACGGCATGAAGCCTTCCCCACCTGCCACGCGCGAGGCACTCATCCGCCGGGCGACCTACGACCTGACCGGACTGCCGCCTTCGCCGGCAGAAGTGCGCGCCTTTCTTGCCGACAATTCACCGGACGCCTTCGCGCACGTTGTGGATCGGCTGCTGGCTTCGCCCCATTACGGCGAACGCTGGGGACGTTACTGGCTGGATACCGCCCGGTATTCCGACACCACCGGCCTCGAAGGACAAGACCGCGCCGCCGATTACCGGTACGCCTACGCCTGGGCGTACCGGGACTATGTGATTGACGCGTTCAACCGCGACAAACCCTACGACCAATTCATCATGGAACAACTTGCCGCCGACCGTCTGCCGCTCGGTCAGGACAAATCCACACTCGCCGCGCTCGGATTTCTCACCGTTGGCCAGCGGTTCCGCATGCCGCAAGACACCATCAACGACCGCATTGATGTGGTGAGCAAAGGCTTCCTCGGCATGACCGTTTCTTGCGCCCGTTGCCACGACCACAAGTTCGATCCCGTCTCCCAGAAGGATTACTATTCCCTGTACGGGGTGTTCCTCAGCTCCTACGAACCCGCAGAGAAACCGCTGTTGAAGCCGGTCGTCAACACTCCCGAGTACCAGGACTACCGCAAAGTATTGGCGGAACTGGAGCAGAAGAACCGTGATGCCTATTACAATCAGCTCCGCAAGATGCTGGGCGAGTTCCGCCGCAAAGCCGGTGCGTACCTGCTCACCGCCCACATCTCCGACCGGCGGGGTTCCGCCGAACAAATTGAACTCCGCTCCCAACTGATGCGAAAACATCAACTGGACGATGAAATACTCCGCGAAGTCCAACGCCAGACGCGCCGTCGTGAAGACAACATTGTCGCGCCATTGCGGATGTTTGCCGCGTTGTCGGACGGCGAATTTGCCACCAAGGCAACGGAGGTGATCACGAAGATTGCCGGCTCCCGGCACATCAACCCCATGGTGGCGGCCGCATTCAAGTCCGCCAAGATCGCCTCGATGGACGATGTGGCCGGTGTGTACACGAGGCTCTTTGCCTCCATCGAGGAATCAGCCCAGAAATTATTGGAAGCCAGATCGAAAGCTGCCGGGCCGCAACCCGCCGCCGGCATGGATCCCGCCCTGGTGGAACTGATCGAGCTGCCGTGGAGCATTCAACCAGCCGGTACGCTCACCACGGCAGCCCTGCGGCGAGCGGTTGAATCCTGGCCCAACCGCAAACTTCAGGACGCCGGTTTCTTCTTTGCTCACATCAACGAACTGGAACTGACCCACCCGGCCGCTCCCGCGCGCGCGATGGTTCTGCTGGATTCTGACAAGCCCCGCGACTCACACATCTTCCTGCGCGGTGAAGCGAACAACCGCGGCCCGATAGCGCCCCGCCAGTTTCTGGAGGTTCTTTCGCCGCCCAAAGCCAAACCGTTTGCCGACGGCAGCGGACGCCTGGAAATGGCCAAGCTCATCGCCAGCAGGGACAATCCGCTGACCGCGCGCGTGGCGGTCAACCGGGTGTGGATGCACCATTTCGGCGAAGGCTTCGTTCCCACGCCCGATGACTTGGGGACGCAATCGGAACCCCCCAGCCATCCGGAGCTGCTGGATTTCCTCGCCACAGAATTCATGGACAACGGCTGGTCGCTGAAGAAGCTTCACCGGCTGATCATGTTGTCCAACGTGTACCAGCAAAGCAGCGAAACAAATCCCGTGTTCCAGCAAAAAGACCCGCGTAACCGCCTGCTCTGGCGGGCCAACATCCGGCGATTGGACTTCGAGGCGCAACGCGATTCGCTTCTGGTCTTTGGCGGCGTGCTCGACCGCACCATCGGCGGGAAACCCATCAACCTCACGGACGAACCGTATTCGTACCGTCGTTCCATCTACGGTTATGTGGACCGCGGCCGGTTGCCGGAACTAATGAGCAATTTCGACTTCAGCGACCCGCATATGCCCAACAGCAAACGCAACACAACCGTCGTGCCGCAACAGGCTTTGTTCTTCATGAACAGCAAGATGGTCGTGGATATCGTGCGCCGCTTGATGGCCAGAACCGAAGTGACCTCGGCGATGTCGGACTACGACCGGATCGCCGCATTGTACCGGATTGTCTATCAACGTCCGCCGCGCCAGGATGAAATCAAACTCGCCATGGACTTCATGGCCGGCGAGCGCAGGGATGACGTGATCGCCACCGCAACACTGGGCCGCCCCAACCGTCCCGGCACGGCGGCGGTCGCCAATCCGCCAGCCCGACCGGCTCCACCACCCCGCCGCGTGACCGGCCGCGCCACAATTCAAAACACCGATGGCGAATACGTGGAACAACGTCAGCAGACCATTTGGGAAATCTATGCCCAAGCGTTGTTGATGGCCAACGAGGCCGCGTATATCTACTGACACATAGGCGTCACAGGAACTTCATCGCCACAAATCCCAGGATGCCGAGGACTAGGAAGGCCCAGAGCAACCGGTCGAAGTAGGATTCCACAAACTTCCGCACAGTCGGGCCAAAGAAATAGAGGAGTCCGGCCACCAGAAAAAAACGGGCGGACCGTCCCACAACCGACCCCACGAGCAGCACCCACAGGGGTATGAACTGGTGGTACACCCCGGCCGCTATCGTGAACACTTTGTAGGGAATCGGCGTGAACGCCGCGATGAAGATGTACCAGAAGGCACCAGCTTCATACAGTTGTCCCACCTTGTCGAATGTGGCCTGGCTGAAGACGTACGGAATAAAGTACGGTCTCACAATCTCCCAGACTCCGTAGCCGATGCCGTAGCCGGCCATACCACCCAGCACCGACCCGATGCTGCAAACAGCGGCAAACTTCAACGCCTTCTCACGCCGCGACAGAGACAACGCGATCAGCAACACATCCGGTGGGATCGGAAACACCGACGACTCCGCAAAGGCCAAGAGAAACAAGGCCGGCACCCCGTACGGCGTGTGCGCCCAGTGCAACGTCCATTCATAGAGCCGCCGCACGATATGCGGCTTCTGCTCTACGATCTCCTTCTCCATTGGTGAAAGCGGCTCGTTGGATTTGTCGGGTGAACTCATAATTGGCTGCGGCTTGTAGCAGAGCGATCCGGCCTTGTCACCTTCTAACTCGTTTTCGCGCCGGCACCGCCACCGCGGATTGGCATAAAAGGTGCGCTTACTAGCACCATGACGCGTTTTTGGATGAATCTCTTGGCTGTGTTGTTAGCCG
>CAZEQV010000226.1:1871-6253 GCA_964514435.1 uncultured Verrucomicrobiota bacterium | reverse complement strand
ACCGAGCGAGGCGAGAAGCTGTTTCTGTGACGCGCCTTCCTTCGTTTGCACGACCAACACACCGACCACGCTCAACACGGTGCCAACGCCTGCGATCACCATCGGCAGGATCGCCGCGCGCAAAGCCATGTCCACATTGGTGGCAAAGAACGCCGCAGCACCCAGCGCTGCCGCCGCGAGGATGGCACCGCAGAACGATTCATAAAGGTCCGCGCCCATGCCGGCCACGTCACCCACGTTGTCGCCGACGTTGTCCGCGATGGTGGCGGGATTGCGGGGGTCATCTTCGGGGATGCCGGCTTCTACTTTGCCCACCAAGTCAGCGCCCACATCGGCCGCCTTGGTGAAAATGCCGCCGCCCACACGGGCAAACAACGCCTGCAAACTCGCGCCAAAGCTGTACGACAGCAAAGCCACCGTGACCTTGTGAATCCCAAAGTCGGTCATCGTGTACAGGCAATAGAACCAGATCGAGATCGCCAGGACACCAAACCCGACCACGTTCAACCCCATCACCGCGCCGCTGCGGAACGCCACTTTCAATCCGTCGTTCAACGACTTCTTGGCAGCCGCCGCCGTGCGATTGTTGGCGAACGTCGCGGTTTTCATCCCGATGAAACCCGTCAAACCTGACACCAGACCGCCGGTCAAAAAAGCAAACGGAGCGATCGGTTCCTGAACGCCCAAACCGAACGCCAGAATCGCCAACAGCACGAACACGATGGCAAACACGATGGCGACAACCTTGTATTGCTGCTTCAGGTACGCCAAGGCACCGGCGCGAACATGGCCGGCGATTTTGATCTGCGTCTCATCGCCCTCCGGTTGCTTCTTCATCCAAGAATAGAAATAAGCCGCAGCCGCCAGTGCGATCAGCGCCCCAATCGGAGCAATCCACCAGATGGCCGGGATGGGCGGGTTGGGTTGTGGAGCGATACCGGGCAACTCAATTGCAAAGGCTGCGGTGGACAATAGCGGCACTCCCAAGAACGCCAACAACGACTTCCAGAACTGATTTCTCATATACCTTCCTTGCTAATGTTAGACTCACAATACCGGGGCTATCGGGGTGACGGAGTGTTAGCAGGCAGACAGACGCACGGTCAAGAATCTTTCCGCCCAGCCCGTTCTCTCACTTATTGACATTTTGTGGAATGATCATTCCACCGAATGTTCATGGTTGGGGTGGGACGACTCGGATGCGGTAGTGTTTGGCAGGACTGCCGGGGACGGGATCGCTGTAGGAAGTCGTTGCCCCAGCCGATGGTACGTGACCGGGCTCAGGCTCGAACGGGATCGCCAAATCGGTCGTGGTCTGAACTTCATAGTTCTTGTTCGGCTCGCTTGTCCATGTCACCAAAACGTCACCGTTGGGTTGCGGGGTAATGCTGATGACTCGCAGCGCGGAATTGGGGTCGGTCGGATTGGTGCCGGCAACAGATTCGGATAGATTGCTCTGCCCGTCACCGTCGTCGTCGTTTCCAGCCACGCCGGCCGTGGGCGAACCAAAATGGAGATACTCAAAACCATCGGTCATTCCATCGCCGTCGGTATCCGCGTTATTGGGGTTGGAACCAAGCGTGATTTCGAGGCAGTTGGACAATCCATCCCCGTCGTTGTCCCCGGTGCAATCGGTGACGCCCAGTTGCATGGCGAAGCTGAAATGCAGCCCGGTGCCCTCCAATTCGATTTGCTGTGTCTGCGCCAGATTGCGCATGGCCACGGTGTGATAGATGTTGGTCGGGCCGACATCGGTGGCGGAGGCGTTGAACTGTGTGTTCGAGTGGGAGCCGGTGTCGCTGATGTTCAGCGAGATGGTGGCAATGGCTAGGGTATTGGAATTGGCCACGATGACCTTGCCGGCGTTGACGAAGGGTCCGGCCAGACTGGCTTGTCCGTTGATCAACAGATCCCGCAGGTCGGGTGAGAGTCCGTGGCGCACGAAGAGATTGGTCACGGTGCCGGTCAGTTCGTAACTGGCTTCGAGAACATCGCTGCCGGGGGCCAATGTGATCAACTTCATGATGCGGTTGTCGGAACTCTTCAACCGCCATCCATTCGGCCCGTCATTCTGGATGGTGTACAGGTCGTTCACGTATTGCGTGGTATCGGGGCCGGCAGCGAATTGATCGCGGAACGCGGAGGTGCGGTGCGCGACGACGTTGGAGTCAGTCACGCTGATTTCGCCTTCGGCTTCGGTTTCCGAGTTGGCGTAGCCGACCGGGTTGCCGATGACTTGCACGACGGCACCGGAGTTGATGTCGCGCGTCCAAGCTGCCGTCAAACGTCCGCCGATTCGTTCAAAGACAGCAAACAGGCGGTCGTTGCACAACAGAGCTTCGACTTCGCCATCGAGGTCAACATCCTCCTGTGATTTGAGGGTGCCGGCGGGCGGATTGGCGGCCCACAGCGCGACGCGATGATAGACGGCAGCGTGTCGCGCTTGCGCCTGTGTGAACTTCGCGAAATCAGCCAGGGTGTTGTAGTCGTTGTCCGGATTGATGTACGCGCCCGTGCTGAACTTGCTGAGATCGTTGTTGGATTGATTATGGAACGCGGTCACAAATGCAGCGGCATGGAGCGATGCTTGTGCCAGCGGAGCCAGTCCGGTATGCGTGACATTCGTCACGCTTCGCCACGCTTCACCGATAAGCCCGCTGCCGATGACCTGCATTCCGAAGTTGGTGGTCAACGGCACGCCGGTGCGGATGCTGAAAAGTTTGTTCTGCAGCCCTTCCTCGTTCGCCGAGCCAACGTACCAGTTGTCGTAGTTCTCTTGGGTGGCATGATCAATCCAGTCATGTGCGACCTTTTGCAGCGACGGGTGTGTGCCGCGATTGACAACACCCCATGTGTCGCCCATGCCGTCCGGCGGTTGTGACAAGTCAACCTCACCGGCGGCGATTTGTTGAGGCGTCACGACCTGAATCCACGGACGGCTGGCGAGCCAGCGAATGTTGATGTCGTAGGCGTCGGCTTGTGATTTGGCGGTGAAATCGTCCCAGTTGCTGAAGATGGTGATGACTTGGTCTTGCTGGCCGCTGCGAGCCTTCCGGCTCAGCAACGCGCGCAACGGCAGGCTCAGGCCGTAATCGTGGTTCTGGAACCGGTAGGTGCTGGCCTGGTCGTTGATGACGAAACAGTTCACGCCGTTGACCTGGTTGATCCGGTAGCCATCGTTGCCGAGAGCGGATGTGCGTCCGAACCATTTTGTGATGTGGCGCATCTGATCCACGAAGGTGTGCGTGGCGCCGAGGTCGGCCACCTTGTCCAGAACATCGGCGTCCACCACGCGCTCGGGCGTCCAGAAAACGGCAGTTGACGGCGGATTGGAATACATGCCGGTCAGGAACGATTGGGCCAATGCCACGTTGTTCGAGTTGTACGGCTTGTCGAAATAGGGCAGGATGTGGTCGCTGAAAGTGGTTCCCAGCAGCGCCACCGTGTTGGACGCCAGGAGCGACCGAATCCGGCCGTTCAACGAAGGGCCATCCCGCAACGGCTTGTTGACCGCGGGCGAAGTCTTGGCCCATTGGATGCCGGAGGCGAGCAGGGGCGTGATGTGGAACGAGGCTGGCACACTGTAAGCCTGATGAACATCGAGAGGCCGGTAATACCCCGCTCCGGCATCGTTGTTAATCAGTTTTTGCATTTCGCTGCCGGGTTTGATGGGGTGATTGCCGTGAATCAGCGTGATCACTTTGGCGCGCTTGCCGCGGTCGTTGGAAGCGTTTTTGCCGAACCACGTTTTCAGGACGCTCTTGTTGCCCGAGATGTTGCTCTGATCCTTCCAGTAATCCGAAGCGATCCAGTCATCATAGATGGAGTCACGAATGTCGGAACGGCCTCCGATGTCTCCCAGACCGACAGGACTGTTGCCGGTGCCGTCCTTGGTGGTGAACACCTGATAGTTCAACTGAGCGGCGTTCAAGCCATTCCAGCCGGCATCGAGCAAAGCCTGCCGGCTGATGGAAAACTCCACAGCGTCGAGTTGCGAATCGAAGTGGGATTGGAGGAAGCCGTTGGCGGCAGTTTGGTCGCGGGCGATGACGCCAAAGCCAGCGAGGTTCTGGCCGATGGCCGTCGAGTTGTTTGAGCGATTCGTGTCAATATAGACGCGTCCGTTGTTGCGGCCGTACACCGCCACCACGGCTTCCCAGCGCATGTCCGTGCCGGTATCCACGTCATCGGGCAAGGCGTACTCGCCTGCGCTGGGAGTGCCGGTATCAATGATCACATAAATGTCCAAGTTCGCGTCTTCGGCGAACGCCTGCAAATCATGCAGGTCAACTCGGAAGTACATCTTGCCGTCGCCGCCGTTGGCCGTGGCGCCGCCATCCCGGGCATAGAACGCCACCAGATCGCGGGAGGAATCGAATCCA
>CAZEQV010000226.1:0-1861 GCA_964514435.1 uncultured Verrucomicrobiota bacterium | reverse complement strand
CCGTCATATTCATCCAAGACAATCAGGTCATCGAGCGTCCAGTCTGTGAAAGTGCGGTTGTTTGTCACGGAACCGACCACGACCGGGTTTGTTACCGGGCCGATCACGATGTGCGTGGGCGGCGGTGGCACGCCAGTGTCCGGCACCTGTGGATGCGTGCCGTTGGTCTGCTCGGTGAGGTTGTCAAATCCGTCATTGTCCGGGTCGCCTGTGGCCCCGTTTCGAGCGAGACCGGCGCCTCCGGTTCGCATGGTGATCGTGCCGTTGTCCAGCGGGTCGAGACCGTGCTGCACTTCCCAGCCATCCTTCAGTCCATCGCCATCGGTGTCGGCCTTGAGCGGATCGGTTTCCGTCCACAATTCCCCGACATTCCAGACCCGGTTGGAATTGCTGTCGCCATCAATCCAACCATTGAAATTGGCATCCTCGCCGTGACCGTCGGTGAGTCCGTCGCCGTCGGAATCCGCCAGCACCGGTGAAGTCTCGGTCCATGTTTCGCCGGAATCCACCTTTCCATTCGGCCAGTTTCGGGTCAGCCACGGCAACCACGTCGGTTGAATCGGCTCGCCGTCGCCATCCACCCAGCCGTTGCGGTTGGCGTCCTCGATGCCGTCGGCAATACCGTCGCCGTCGGAATCGGGATTGAGTGGGTCGGTTATCGTACCGGCCAAAAGTTTCGCGCGGTCACCGCCTTCGGAGGCGCTGTTGACGCCGGGGACTTTGCCGAGATTGTCGAGCGTGTTGTAGAACGGCGGATCGAGGTCGGGGATGAAGTTCTTCCACCCGTCGCCGTTGGTGTCGGTCGCTTGATTCGTGTCGTTGGTGATGGCCACGCGCCAGCCCAACTCCAATCCATCCGGCAACCCGTCGCCGTCGCTGTCGGGGCTGAACGCGTAGGACTTGCCGGAGAAGAAGTGTTTGTGGACATCGCCGTTGCTCCACGTTTCCGGGTTGGTGGCCGGCAGGGAAACAGCCGTGTTTTCGTCCACGTCCCACAGACCGTCGTCGTCGTCGTCCACATCCTCCAACGATGTCTCCACCAATTGACGGAACACCACCGTGGTGGTGCGCGAGGCGGATGCTTGTGCTCCGTTGGTGGTGGTCACCGTGGCCGTGAACGTGTACTGACCGGGCACGAGATTGATCCATTTGAAGTCCCAGAACTTCGACGTGCCATCCACGAACTCGTTGGTGGCGATGAAACCGTCGGTCCAGTTTGTGTAAGCCGGTGGGGCGTAATCGAGCACGATCGTGACATTGGTGCCGGTCACGCCCGTGGCCACGCGCACGTCGAACTGCCGTTGCTCCGGCTCGGGATTGGGCACATCGGGCAGCACGATCTGAAACGGTCGTCCGTCGGAGCCGACATTCACGGGGTTGACGATGGAGATGAATGGCGCGGCCGGGGCCGGGAACGCTTTGACCAGCCGCGTGGCTTTCAACACGACATTGCCCGGACGGGTCATCGTGACTTCGATGCCGTGCAAGAAATCCGACACGTCGTTGTAGAGATTCGGCAGGGAGAACGCCAACGCATGGAATTCGCTCGTTTCATCATAGACGATGCCATAGCCGGCTCGGTCTTGCGGCGTCCCGCCGTCAACGCGGCCGGACTCCGCGCTTTGTATGCGGATGAGGAATTGCTCGATGAGTTGCGCGGTTGAAAATCCGTCGGCGAGCGTTTTGCTGAAATACACCTTCATCACGTAGGGAGTGCCAACGGTGTCGCCATCTTGTTGCGGGTAGGCGATGAACATCCGCGTGTCCGGTCCGTTGGCCTGGACGGTGCGCGTCAGAGTCGTGTAATGACCAGCCGCGCCATTGCCGGCCGTCCACGCGGTGACGTTGGTGCGCTCGACCG
>CAZEQV010000225.1:0-6294 GCA_964514435.1 uncultured Verrucomicrobiota bacterium | reverse complement strand
CACCCGGTGAGGTCCGCCCAAAAACCGGGAGCCATACACCACATCGGCACGTCCGTCGAAGATCGGCTGGAGCAAGCGCGGATAGTCGGCGGGATCGTATTCAAGGTCGGCATCTTGAACGAGCATGATGTCGCCGGTGGCCTTGCTGATGGCCGTGCGCAGGGCGGCACCTTTGCCACGGTTGTAGGGATGCGTCACGATGACGATGTTGCCGGCGGCCGGTAATTCCTTCAAGGCATTGGCCGTTCCGTCCGTGGAAGCGTCGTCCACAAGGATGATCTCTTTGGCCAATCCCAACGTGTCAGCGGCTTGGACGCGGCGGACGATTTCCTGAACGGTGGAGACCTCGTTGAAAACCGGTATGAGCACCGAAAGTTTCTTGAATGAATCGGCCATGGGAAACGGAGTATAGAGAACCGAGTAACTCCTACAACGCTAAAAAAATCGTGGCGAGTCAATCGGGTGCGTGATAATGTCCCGCGCCTTTGCACGGAGGGCGGGTTTGCCAAGTGGGAAGGCGGAGCTCTGCAAAAGCTCTATGAGTCGGTTCGATTCCGACACCCGCCTCCATCTCCCCCGTCAAAAGCTGCGGCATTTTCCGGTTGACCCGCAGTTGAAGATTGGCTCGACCCGATGGCTAGCCACTGATGGGGACGACTCGAATCGGCGACAGATTTTGACTCCAGCATCAATCGGTGAAAGCATTGAACAGCGCCTGCAACTCATCGTCCAGTTGCGCCGGGTTGGACAACGTCTCCGCAATCTCGGCGCGCAACAGTTCACGATACCGGCGGCGCAACCGGTGCACGCTCACGCGCAAGGCACCTTCGGTCAGCCCCAGGTTCGTAGCCGCCACAAGGTACGGAATGGCATTCGTGTCCATGGTCAGAAACGGTTTCAAGTGCTCGAGCAGGTGCGGTTCCGAACTTTCCTCGCGAAGACGAACGATAACGCGTTCCAGCAAGGTGACTGCCCACATACGGTCGTAGAGCTTGTCGGGACTGAGCCGGTCGGCGGGATCAATCCGGTAACGCTCGTCGGCGTCCTGCCAATCGAGGGACAGCAACTCCGCGCCGCCGCCCCGTTTCTGGGCGCGGGCTTTGTCCCATTCGTTCGCGAGGAAATGTTTGAGTGACGCCAACAGGAACGCCCGGAACTTGCCGCGTTCGCGATCCAACCCGGCCAGATAGTTCTTTTCGAGAAACCGCGCGAAAAAGGCCTGCGTCAAATCTTCGGCGTCTTCCTTCGCGTGTCCTTGCCGGCGGACGTAGGCGTAGAGCGGATACCAATACGTCCGGCAAAGCTCTTCCAACGCTTGCCGTGCCTGCGTGTCCGATTTGCGGCCCGCCGCGACCACGACCGTCCACCGCGTCGTGGCAAAGATGTCATCCGGCACGGCCGTCATTATCGTGGATTCGCCTCCGTCGGACGGGCTTTGATGGCGGCGATGGCTCGTTCGGCGGCGACTTTCACGTGGAAGTTGGAACCTTTGGTGAGGGCTTGGAGCGCAGGGAGGCTCTTGGCTGTTCCGATTTTACCGAGGATTTCCGCTGCGCGGCACTGGGCACCCCAGTCCTCGCTTTGGAGATGGGGAATCACGGCCGGCTCCGCGAGGCTGCCCAACGCGGCCAGCGCGGTGCTGGTCCGCCAAGTATCAATGTTGGCGGCGAGCAAGGCGGCCAGCGGTTTAGCGACGCGGGCATCCTTGAACTCGACGAGCAGTTCCGTGGCAAATTGCCGGGTGGCGTCATCCGTGGATTGCACTTGTTCCAACAGAAAATCCGCGTCGGCTTTCGTGGCCAGTTTCTGGAGCGCGTTGCGGGCGGCATCCCGGACCCAGCGATCGCTGTCGGTGACCAGCGGGTACAACGCCCGGGCCGCAAGCCCGCGTTGGTCGGCCGGCTAGGTCGCCGTGGCGAAGTATTCGATGGCGGATTTACGGGTTTCGATGTTCTCACTCTTCAAGGCCGTGAAGGATTCGGCGCGGATTTCCTCGTCGGTGGCCTGATACCCGCGCAACAATTCCCGGCCGGCATCGCGCGCGCCGCGATTCTCGTGGTGGTAATACGGGAGCAGGGCCGGTTTGGCAACCGCGCCCAACGCGGCGAGAGCCGCTTTGGCGTCGCGCCCAACGCCGAACTCCGTGAGACAGGCGGCGAGCGGCGCGGCCGCGCGCGCATCGCCCATTCGCGAGAGAATCTTCATGGACTCTTTGCTGCGGGCTGATTTTGGATCGATTCGAATGAACTCAATGAAGTCAGGCACTTGCTCAGTGGTCGCCCAGTTGGCGAACACCTGAAACGCCAGTTCGCCGTTGTCCACGTCGTTGAGCAGTGGTTTGACGGCAGCGATGACCTCGTCGCGCTGCGACGGTTCAACGGTCGCTTGGGCGAGGAATTGCAGCGGACGCCGCTGCTCCTGGATGGGCGCAGTTTTCAGCGCCGCGAGGGCGCTGGCCACGGTCATCGCCGTCGGCGAAGGGGCGAGTTGTCTGGGTGTGGATGTGGTTGTGGTTGGTGCGGGAGACGGACGGAGCGAGCCTGCCGGTGCTGGTCGCGGAGTGGGATTTGGTTTCGGCATGGCTGTCTGGAGTGTTTGTTGAAAAAACTGCTCGTTGAGGTAACGCACCGACAAATCCGCGTAGAGGACGTTGCGACCAGCCATTGCCTGGCTAACTCCGCGATGCGGTTGGCTATCCCACGCAAGAATTTCCTGCGGCGAGCCAACCGGACGCGCGTAGGTATAGCCGGACACGGCTTTCGTTCCGGCGTGCAACGGACACTGCAACGTCTTTGCCGGCAGCAAGCCTTCTGTGACAAGCGCGTTGAGGTTCACCGGATATTCGCGGCTGTGTTTCTGCTGGTAGTTGCCAATAGCCACACCAATGGCCTTAAGGTTGTTCATGCAAAGGGCCGCGTTGGCCGTAAACTTCGCAGTGGACAGCGCCGTGGTCAGGAAGAACACGTGCAAGGGGATCATGAGCGTTGCCAACGCGCCCAAGACGGTGCCTGCTGTTGCCACGCCTTTGCTCGTAGTCCGCTTGGCCAACGCAGTGATTCCCAGCGCCAATCCTATGACGCCCGTCGTCAGTCCCAAGACGGGCACCAACCCGACAATTCCCAGCACCAGCGACGCGATCGCCAGTCCCTTGGCCCGGTTGGGTTGAACTGATGGCGGGCTGGGCTGCACCGGGTGCTTCTGCGGCGGTGGTGGGGTAAATAGAGGCTTCATTCTTACCTGTGGCAAGGCCGGCACAACCAAAGGTTCGGAGCAGGTGGGACAATTGAACGTGGCGCCCGCAGCGGACTGATCCACCGCCAGCTCTTGTTGGCACTTGGGGCAGCTAAAATTGATTTCCATGGTCGCTTCTCCTTTTTCTTGAGGGTTGACTGGCGCGGCGATGATCGTCTGCACCAGCGTCTTCACCTCGCTGACCTGCTGGTAGCGAAGTGCGGGGTTCTTCTCCAGCGCGCGCAACACGACTTCGTCGAGTCGCACATCTATTTCGACTTTCCACGAAGGCGGTTCGAGCTTCTTGCCGGACAGTTCGCCGGTCAGCATCTGGTAAAACACGACACCCAGCGAATAGACATCGGCCCGGTGATCCACCTCACCGGGATGCTCGATCTGTTCGGGGGCCATGTACGGCGGCGTGCCCATCACTTGACCGGCTTCGGTGACGTTGGCAGGGACGGCTGTCCCAGCCGTCCGTTCTTCTTCGGACGGACGCCTCGGCGAGGCGTCCCTACCTTCCACCAATTTTGCCAACCCGAAATCGGCCACCTTCACCCGTCCTTGCCGGTCGAGGAGGATGTTTTCGGGTTTGATGTCGCGATGAACGATGCCGGCATCGTGGGCGTATTGGAGCGCGTCGCAAATCTGCGGCACAATCGCCCACGCCTCGCGTGGCGTTACGCGACCGGTATTGAGGAGTTGGCGGAGATTCACGCCGTCCACGAATTCCATC
Organism: uncultured Verrucomicrobiota bacterium; assembly: GCA_964514435.1. Classification (GTDB taxonomy): domain Bacteria; phylum Verrucomicrobiota; class Verrucomicrobiia; order Palsa-1439; family Palsa-1439; genus CAZEQV01. The sequence goes on along the minus strand of CAZEQV010000225.1, from coordinate 2,327 downwards.
AGTAGGTAATACAAACCGTCCACGCGGCCGGTGTCGTGGATGGTGACAATGCCGGGATGGCTGAGCTTGGCGAGCGCCTTGGCTTCGCGTGTGAAGCGTTCCGCAAACCCCGGCCGCTCGCCAACACCGGGCGGGAGGATTTTCAGGGCCACGACGCGGTCGAGTTCCTTTTGCCGGGCCTTATACACCGCGCCCATCCCACCAGTCCCAATCAGTCCGAGGATTTCCAATTGTGGAAACAGTTGCGCCAGTTCCTCGAGGCTTGGGGGAAGGAACAAGGCCGACGGTGCGGAGTCGGCGGTGACCGCCTGTTTTAGGAGACAAGACGGGCACAGCCCTGCCAACACTCCTGCCGGCAAGGCTGCGCCACATTGCGGACATTTCTTTTCGTGGGCCACGGTCGGATTTCTCCGGGACTAATCCATACACCTTCCCCAGAAGCAAAGCGGCAGAAATGTTACAGAAATTTCTGAGGTAGACCCACACGTGTCTGCTTAACTTGATATTGCATCACACTGGCCGTCGTCTTACATCGAACCTTCTGGCCATCAAGGATCTGCATTGCCACAGGAAATTCACAAGCCGGTCGGTTGACATACAGCGAATTGCCCCTATCGTAAGCGGCATGATTTGCCCTTCTAGGAGGTAGGGTAAAACATATGACAACAAAACGAATAAGAAAGACCGACCCCTTGGCCGAGGAACTCCGTTCCCAAGTCGAGGAGATCAAGAAATACAAATGGATCGAAAGTGAAAAGGCCGGACGCGACATCGGCTGGGACAAGGCTGCCAACGAATGGATGCAGACCCATTTCCCGGCATGGAAACGTCACCGGTGGAACCGTGCCCTCAAGCAAGCACTCCAAAATGAATCCACAGCCAATGGCCTGAACTGATCCGCCATTCCGATCATCCCCGAGCCGGGAAGAAACACCGTTTCTTCCCGGTTCGGTTTTTCGGGCGAAAAGTCCACCGCAGGTTGCGGCGCCGCGGTGAGCAAACGCGCACCTGCGGCTGTCAAACCAGCATACCGGCTAACATCACATGAACCGCCCCTGCCCATACTGGATCGTCCCCGCCTTGTTGTTGGCGACCGCTTGTGCCAAAGTCGAGGCTGAACCGAAGCCGGTCGCGTCCAAGGTCGTCATCGTGGAATTCGACGAGGCCGGCGAACGCAAAGGAACCAATACCGTGGACAAAATCATCAAGTCCGACGACGAGTGGAAGAAGCACCTCACATCGCAGCAATTCGCCGTGGCCCGACAAAAGGGCACGGAACGCGCCTTTACCGGCGAATACTGGAACAACCACGACAAAGGCATCTACAAATGCGTTTGCTGCGGAACAGTGTTGTTCGACTCCGACACGAAGTACGATTCCGGCAGCGGCTGGCCGAGTTTCTACAAGCCGGTCGCCGATGAAAACATCGCCACTGAAACGGACACCAGCCACGGCATGCGCCGCGTCGAGGTCCTCTGCAAACGCTGCGACGCTCATCTCGGTCACGTGTTTGAGGACGGCCCCAGACCCACCGGCCTGCGCTACTGCATCAACTCCGCTTCGTTGAAGTTTGAGAAAAGGCCCTGATCCTTCCACGTGAAAGGAATCCTCCGCATCTTCGGCGCGAGCCTGTGTGTGGCCGGTGCCCTCCGCGCCGCCGAACCGATGGATCATTCCGCGCTGTCTCTGGCATTGGGCGCGCTCCGCATGACGACGGCGGACCTGTCGTTCAAGAAGGACTTGGTCGAATGTGAGTTCCCCTCATACTCGGCTGTCTTGACGCTGCAATCACCGCTGGATCTGCCGGAATTGGCCGCCCAGAAACTGCAAGCACTGAGAAAGATCAAGACGCTGGAAGACCTTGCCGGTCTCGGCGCCACCACCAATCTCTCTGCCGGCCCGCCTCCGCCCACCCTCGAAATGCCGGCCGAGTTGGCCGGCAGCGTGACGCGCATCTTGCAGGCGGTGGAGACAGTAACCACCGTCTTGGGCCCGGCAACGTCCTCCGAAGCGCTCGCAGCGTTCGGAGTGGAATCGCTGAATCTTGACCGCGATACCGCCGAGTTGGCCGACTGGGAGAAGCTCGGAATCGGCATGAAGGATGCCAGGCGCCTGATTCAACGGTCGAAGGACCTCGACCTTCAAGACGCGGAATTGAACGAGGCAATCATCAAACCGGCTCGCACGTTGAATCTTGCTTTGCGCCAAGCCGCGTTCGTCCGACTGGCCGGTGCCGTGGACGAAGCCATCACCGAGTTGAAGAAAATCAACTCGACCGCTGTGAAAGACACTGTCTTGGAAACGCCACTCGGAAAAGTGTTCATCGG
>CAZEQV010000224.1:0-6296 GCA_964514435.1 uncultured Verrucomicrobiota bacterium | reverse complement strand
TGTGCCTCAGTTCTCAGGAACAGAACGACTCCTTTCAGACACAGCTTTTCAGGTTGAAAGTGGTGGTCAGAAGGTTAGCCGGTGGCGCAAGCGGCCCTGCTTGCGCAACCAGAGGCTTCTGAAAAAATGAACCATGTCGTCCGCCGACATGGGTGCAAGCAGGGCCGCTTGCGCCACCACTTTCAATGACACCCGCCTCTGCGGTCTTGCTAGCGGCGGCGCGGTGGGCCCGGCCGGCGGGTGAGTTCGTTTCGGCACAACGTTTTCCCGACAGTGTGGCCGTCAGCGCCGCTGACGTCACGACCTGCTATCCGAGTCAGCCCTGCGTTGGCTGCGAGGCCGCCCACGATGGTGTGTCCGTAACCGTCAAGGGGTCGGGAAACGAGCGCGCCCAATCTATCAACCGGCGGGTGACCGCCGGGAATTTGAACGGGCCGCGCGCCGTTTTCCGAAACGTTCTCTGGGCAGGAAGCTTTCATGCGCCGCTCGGTGGCTCGTTCAGGCGGTGGTCATGACCCAGCCGAGTTGGGCGTGCGCCGGCCGGTCTTCCAGCGCCACAGGTCCACGAACAGTTGCCGGGCAAACGCCACGATGGCCCGTTTGCGGGCGCGGGCATGGGCTTTGGGGTTCAACAAAATCGGTCGCCACTTCTGCATGAGGTAATAGTCCGGCTGGTACAACAGCCGCCGCCAGGACAACTCGACCAGATCGGTGCGCAACCACCGGTTGCCGGCCTTGGTGATGCTCAGGTCGGCGCGGCTTTGGCCGGAGGCGCTGACGCCGCCGGTCAACCCGGCGTAGCTGCCCACTTGGCGGCGATTCTAAAACCGGGTCCAGTCGGCGACCTCGGTTTGGACGGTTTCATGGGTCAGGCGGCCCAGGCCCTTGGGGAGCACAGCGGGAGCGGCGGCTTCAACTTGCTGGCTGACCTGCCGCACCGCTGCGTCCAACGCCACGATCAACGGTCGCCAGACCAGCAACCGCTCCAACAGCCACGGCTCGAGTTCTTGTTCCAGTTTGGCCCAGCGGATTGGTTTCCACCAGTCATTGGATTCCCGCCGACGGTGCAACAACATCAGACTGCGGGCCTGGGCGGCGAGGCTCAACTGTTCTTGGCGCAACTGCTAGCGCTGACGTTTCCGGGTCCGGGCCTGTTCTTCGGCCTCGGTCGGCACGCGCACGAGGGCGAGGGCTGGTCGTTGCCGGCCAGGAGGCAGTCGAGGCGGGTGGCCAGTGCGAGCGCGTCGGTGCGGTCGTTGGTGAGGCCGCGGTGACGATCAACAGGACGGGGATGGCCAGTTGAATGAGGATGACCAGCAAGGCGAAGACGGCTTCCATCAGGCGGCGTCCTCTACGCGCACGGCGGTTCCGTAGGCGTACAATTCACTGGCGCCTTGGGCGACGGAGGAGGTGGAGTAGCGGATATTGATGATGGCGTTGGCGCCGAGGGCGGCGGCTTGGGCGACCATGCGGTGGGTGGCCTCTGCGCGGGCTTCTTGGAGCAGTTCCGTGTAGCCTTTGAGTTCGCCGCCGACGATGTTCTTGAGGCTGGCCATGATGTCGCGGCCAACATGCTTGGCGCGGACGGTATTGCCGGCCACAAGGCCATAGTGTTCGATGATCCGTTTGCCGGGGATGGATTCGATGTTGGTGAGGAGAACGGCGGACGGGCGGGGAGACATGATGGGCGGGGGCGGTTGCATAGAGATACCTTTCCTTGCTCGGGTTGTAGCGGGTCGGGGCATCAGCGTCAAGGTTCGCGCGCGCGGAGGACTTGGAGAGCCATGTCGGGGTAGTTGGTGATGATGCCATCCACGCCCCAGTCAGCCAGACGTTTCATGTTTTGACGGTTGTTCACGGTCCAAACGAATACCCTCAGACCTAGGCGGTGGAGTCTGGTTATGACCACGGGTGAGTGGATGAGTCTTCGATCAATCCCGAGGCCGTCCACTTGCACTGCGGAATTGAGTCTGGCGAGTGAGTCGTTGAGGCGTCGAGCTATCAGTCCGTACCGGCTCACATCGGGCGCGGCAGCAGCGAATGCAGCCATTCGGCTGGCTGAGAATGAGAATACAATGACTTGGCTGGTCATCTTGCTTTTTCGGATTTCATTGGCGACTAGGGACGGTGAAGCTCTTTTGATTTCGAGAAGAACGCGCGCCCGATTGCGGCAGAGACGGAGGGCTTGGGTAAGGGTGGGGATGTCGGGGTTGAGTTGTTGGATTTCAGAAAGGGTTGTGTCGCAGACGCGTTGAGGGACTCGGCAAATGCGGTTTAAGCGATAGTCATGGAATACGACAAGTTGATGGTCTGCTGTCTCGTGAACGTCAATTTCCACCATGTCCACACCTAGTTCTAACGCCGCACGAATGGAGGTGATGGAGTTCTCCAAGTTGCGACTGCTGAAGCCGCGGTGAGCGATGATGAGGGGACGAAACGGCATGATGCGAGACTTTAGACAGGAAAGGGAAGAAACCAAAGCTTGCTTTTGGGAGGTGAGAGAGTAGGCTTGTGCCAGTTTGACGGGTTAGTGTCTGAGTTTTGAGGGATAAACTTCATGATCGTATCTGGTAGCAGCCGCTTCCCACGCAGGAAGATTGTGTTGGCCTTGTTGGACGGTGTTCTCACATTCGGGGCCCTCGTTATTGCCATTTTCTTGCGGTTGTCCCAAGGCGGATATGAAGCCGGTTGGGCCTACATTGAAGGCCATCAGCTCGGCATATTTGTGACGTGGGCTGCGTTCATGGTCGCATTTTATCTTGGCGGCCTCTATGAGTCCGACCGTCTCACGAGAATTGGGAGCACGCTCACATCCGCTACGATTGCCGTGGCATTGGGTGCGGTGATTTCAGCGGCCATCTACTATGCGACACTGGCCGTGGAAGAACGTCATTTGGGACGCGGTATTTTTTTTGGTTCGACTGTCTTCGTCTTCTGCGGTGTCGTGGCTGTTCGCTTGTTGTACGTGATGGCAACGCGCCGCGGGCTTATGGCGCAGCGGTGTTTGGTGATCGGGACCGGTGAGGAAGCATCGAAGATCGTGGATCTCTTGGACGAGAACCCGGATTCCGGCATGCGTCTGCTGGGGCTGATTGCGGTGAATGGGGACCGTGACAAAATTGGAAAGTTTGTGGGTGATTTTCCGGTGTTGGGGCATTTGGATTCACTGGAGAAGTTTGTGGATCTTTACGGTATTGAACGGTTGATTATTGCGGCTCCCTTGGGAACCGAGCCAGTTTTGTTGCGACGCTTGCGCGCGTTTCGGTACCGGGGATTGTCCTTGGTGGATTTTGTGACTTTACACGAGGAATTGGCCGACGAGATTCCGCTCGATTATATTGACGATGAATGGCTGTTTCACGCGTCCCTTAACAACTCCCGGTTTCACATTCGACGGATGAAACGGTTGTTGGATATCATCGCGTCCCTGGTGGGTCTAGTTCTGAGCGCGCCCATTAGCCTGATAGCGGCCATTCTCATTCGGTTGGACTCACGCGGCCCCGTTTTATTCCGGCAAGAGCGACTGGGCAGGGACAGCATTCCGTTCACCGTGATGAAGTTTCGCACCATGCGGGTGGATGCGGAAAGCGAGACCGGGCCGGTGTGGGCAACGGAAGACGACCCACGAATCACACGCGTCGGGAAATGGCTTCGTAAATTCCGAATCGATGAACTTCCCCAGCTCGTGAATGTTCTTCGGGGCGAAATGAGCCTGGTTGGACCCCGTCCCGAACGCGAAGTATTCATTCGTAAACTCTCCGAGCAGGTTCCTTATTATGCGGAACGGTTGTTGGTGCCGCCCGGCATCACAGGATGGGCTCAAGTGATGGCGCCGTATGCCGCCAGCGTGGAGGACTCCCGAAGGAAACTTCAGTTCGATCTCTATTACATCAAACACATGTCGTTCTTCCTCGACATGTACGTGATGGTTAAAACCATCAAAACGATAATTTTCGGGCGAGAACGCACGCCTCGCAAGAAAACGAGACGAGCAAGTCGCCCCAAGCCGGTGGAAATTAAGACCGAGACCTATTTTTTTTCTCACCCCGCCGGCAAATCCGTTACCCCCGCCCCCGCTGTACGGCAGGATGATCCGGTAGCCAAGCAGAAACCGAAGTTTGGTTAATCCGCTTTCTTCGCGCTCGGTTGACAAACGTCTGGATTTTTCTTCGGGTCATCCTACAATCCGACGGTTCGCAATTCTCGTCATCCAGTTTGATCCATGAGAGAGTATCTCGATTTAGTCCGTTTGGTGCTCGACAGGGGTGTTCGCAAATCCAGCCGCACCGGTGTGGACACAATCTCCTATTTTGGCGCCCATTACCGCGTGGATCTATCCAAAGGCTTCCCGCTGCTCACGACAAAGGAGGTAATCTGGACCTCCTGCCTGCGCGAACTTTTGTGGTACCTGACCGGCGAAGACCACATTCGCAATCTTCGAAAATACACGAAAATCTGGGATGCGTGGGCCGATGCCGACGGCAACCTTGAAACAGCCTATGGTCGCTATTGGCGGCGATTTCCACACCCGTACCGGGACGCCCATGGCAACTGGCAGGTTCGTGAAGTGGATCAGATTCAATACGTGATCGACACGCTAAAGAAAGAGCCAACCAGTCGTCGGCTCGTCGTGACGGCCTGGGAACCCGGCAACGCCACCACCAGCAAACTTCCGCCGTGCCACTACAGTTTTGTTTTCAACGCGCAAGACAACCGGCTCAACTGCCATCTCACGCAACGCAGCGGCGATGTGGCGTTGGGAATACCGTTCAACCTCGCGGCCTATTCGTGCCTCACACAAATGATCGCACAAGAAGTCGGCATGGAGCCGGGGTGGTTTAGTCACACCATAGTTGACGCCCACATTTATACAGCCAAGCCCGACGGCAGCATGGCGGAATACGACCACGTTCCCGGCTTGCTCGAACAACTTAAACGCCAACCAAGGCCTTTGCCCAGGCTGATCATAGCCAAGAAGCCCTTTGACCAACTCACGTACGAAGACTTTCAGATCGTCGGCTACAATCCCCAGCCCAAGATCAGATTCAAGGTAGCTGTATGAGATTCTGGTGGCTGGGGTTGGTCTTGGCGCTCATCGGCGGGCTTGCCGAATCGCGCTTCACCGCTGTCATGAAGGTTGGAACGGGAATCCGGACATTGTTCCCCAAGGTCCGTTCAACATGAACATCGCCATCATCGCGGCGGTCAGCGACAACGGTGTCATCGGCCATCAGGGCAGGATTCCCTGGCACATCAGCGACGATCTCAAGAGATTCAAACGTCTCACTCTCGGCCACGCCGTCATCATGGGACGCAAGACGTACCAATCCATTGGCAAACCGTTGGCCGGTCGTGTCAATGTCGTTCTCACCCGCCAATTGGCCATTCCGGGCGTCACTTGTTTCCCGAACCTTGCTTCAGCCCTCAGCCACCTGCGGGAATTGAACATGGCCACCGCGTTCATCATTGGAGGCAGCGAAGTCTACCGCGAAGCCCTGCCGCTGGCGAACCGGCTTCATCTCACGATTGTCCACCGCCACGTCACCGGCGACGCGACCTTCCCGGAGTTTGACCGATCTGATTGGCGCGAGGTCTCACGTGAAGAGCATGACGGATACACCTTCGCCGATTACACCAGGGCAGCCGCTTGACCTGACGAAGGCGGATGCTAGTATCAGCGGCTTTTGAAGGGAATCCACCATGCCAGAAATACAGCCATTTTGCGGGGTCCACTACAATACGAGCCGGGTGAATCCGGCCGATGTCCTGACCCAGCCGTACGACAAAATCACGCCGCAGATGCAGCAGCGTTACTACGAGTTGTCGCCGTACAACTTGATTCGGATCGAATTGGGAAAGGATGAACCGGGCGACAATGAGTCCAACAACAAATACACACGCGCCCGGGCTTGTTACCGGCAATGGTTGGCATCCGGCATCTTGACGAGGTCCGCCTCGCCCGCGTTTTACTTTCTCGAACAGACATTTGATTCACCCAACGGCACCGGACGTCGCACGCGCCAGGCGTTGATTGCCCGCGTGCGGCTGCACCGCTGGGATGAAGGCGAAGTGTTGCCGCACGAGCACACCTTGTCGAAACCCAAAGCCGACCGCATGGCGCTCTTGCGGTCGTGCCAGTCGCAGCAGGGGCAAATCTTCATGCTACACCCCGAGCCGATACCCGCTCCGAAACTCGGCGCGCCACTGTACGAATTGGTGGATGACTATCGCGTGACCAACCGCGTCTATGAAATCACCGATGCCCACACGATTCGGTCCATACAAACCGCCATCCT
>CAZEQV010000223.1:0-6331 GCA_964514435.1 uncultured Verrucomicrobiota bacterium | reverse complement strand
TCCGCACGGATTTGCCGGACGCGCCCCTGCCGGCGCTCACTTGGAAAGCGATCAGCAAGGTGCCGTTTGTCATCATCGGCGTCGGATTGCTGTTGAGCACCGTGTTCCGTTTCCGCCGAAAGTACGCGGAGGGCATCCATGGATGAAGTCAATGTCATCCTGTGGACAGCCCGCATTGTCGGCGTCGGAGCCGGGATTGCGATGGCGCTGGTTGCCTGTTGGCTACTGAGCGGGCGCGAACATCCCCGGCATTTGTCCTTTCAGTTGTTCGGATGGGTTTTTCTCGCCGTGTTGTGGGCCTTGGGCGGCTATGGACTCGCCAGCCGGTACGTTTTGGGGTTGGGAGCGGTCACCAATCTGACTGATTCGTTCCCGTGGGGTGTCTGGAAAGCGATGGTGCTTTGCGGAATTGCCTTTGCGGCCGGTGGGTTTTTGACGGCGTGCATGGTGTACATCTTTCGGATTCGGACCTTCTATCCCATCCTGCGGCCTGTCGTGTTGGCGGCGTATCTTGGCTACATGCTGTCCGCGTCCGGCTCCTTGATTGTTGACCTTGGCCGGTACCATCAAATCTGGCGTCCGCTGTTTTTTTGGCAGCATCACTCCGTGTTGTTTGAAGTATCGTGGTGCGTGATGCTGTACACGGGTGTGTTGACGATTGAGTTCGTCCCCATCCTTCTCGAAAAGCTGGGCTGGCGTCGCACCGAAAGATTCGTACATTCCATCACCGTGCCATTTGTCATCATGGGTGTTATACTCTCCACGCTGCATCAATCGTCGCTCGGCGGATTGTTTCTCATCGTGCCCGGCAAGCTGTTGCCGCTGTGGTACTCGCCGTCCTTGCCGGTGTTGTTCTTCTTCAGCGCGGTGGCCAGCGGATTTGCGATGGCCATATTTGTCTCCACGCTTTCGTTCTGGGTCTTTCGCAAGAGCCTGCCGGTGCCGGTCACGATCACCCTCATCAAAGGCATGGTGCCGGTGCTGGTGCTTTATCTGTTCCTGCGGGTCGTTGATCTTACGGCGCGCAACGCCTGGGAATACGCTTTTGAGTATCCGCTGCAAGGCTTCACATTCGCGCTCGAGTTCTTGCTGTTGGCCCTGCCGATCTTTGTCGTGCTTCGACCCAAATGGATTGGCAACCGTGTCGTTGAATTCATGGCGGCCGGTGCCGTAGTATCGGGCGTGGTTCTGAACCGACTCAATGTCGCTTGGTTCGGTTTGCTTCCGTCAACTGGTTCCAATTATTTCCCGTCTTGGACTGAAATCATTGTCATTCTCAACATCGTGGCCTTTGGTGTTGTCGTCTTTGGCATCGCCGCCCGGTATCTGCCCCTGTTCGAACACGAGACACCTGCATCACACCGCCCGACCTTGACCACAAGAGAGGCGACCGGCCATGCTACGGCGTAGCCTCACAACCAAGGTTCTCGTTGCTGTCGGTCTCACCGTCACCGCCGTCATTGGCATCTACACGTATTTCGTCATCCGCGTCCAAAGCACCTGGTGGCGCGAACGCACTGTATCGCATGTGCTCATCACGTCCGGTCTGGTTCACGAGTACCTCAACGGCGTCATGCTGAGTGAGCGTCATGCCGAAGCCCAGAACTTCCTCACCAATCTTCGGGACACCGACCAAATCCTTCGCGGCCGCATTACCGGCAAGGACGGCAGCGTGTTCTTCTCCACCGACTCGCAAGAAGTGGCGCGCACCCAGATGACTTTGCCGGCGGAGCTTTTCCGGGAAGGCAAAATCCTCCATGGCGAACGGCGCACCGAATCCGGCAACATCGCCATCGCCATGCGGCCCGTGGAAAACCTTCCCTCCTGTCGACGCTGCCACGAACAAGAAAAATACATCGGCGCGATCGTTCTCGAAGAATCTCTGGCCCCAGCAGAAGCCCGAATCGCCTCCAGCCGCAACTTGCTCATCGCGTACGGAGCGGTCATCAGCATCCTGGTGGGATTGGTGCTGTGGTTGTTGATCGTGCGACTGGTCCGGCAGCCTGTGGTGGACCTGCTCGCCAAGATCAACCGTGTCCGTTCCGGCGACCTAACCGCGCGCGCTGACACGCGCGGTCGCGATGAAATTGGACAACTCGCCGCCGGCTTCAACAACATGGTGGAGAACCTGGCCATCACCAAACGCCAGTTGGAGGAGTCCCATGCGCAACAGATTCAGCAAGCGCACAAACTGGCCTCCATCGGCGAACTCTCCGCGAGCATCGCCCATGAAATCCGCAATCCGCTGGCCGGCATTGGCGCCGCCGTGGAAGTCATTGCGGATTCCGCCGACCACAAGAACGGCACTGGGGAGATTGTCGCCGAAATTCGCAGCCAGATCAAACGCCTCAACCAAACGCTTCACGGACTGCTGGACTTTGCCCGCACCCGCGAGCCGGAGATCGTGCCTTGCTTCCTGCCGGATGTCGTTCGCCCGATGCTCAATCTCGTTCGTCCGGATGCTGTCAAACAGCACGTCGTTGTCACGGAGAATATCGAGCCGAATCTGCCCGCGGTCTGCGCTGATGCGCCCCAACTCCAGCAAGCGATCCTCAACATCCTGCTCAATGCCGTCCAAGCGATGCCCGATGGCGGTGAACTCTCGGTCTCGGCCAAAACGAACAAGCGCGCCGAGGGAGGCGATGTCGTGCAGATCACCGTGGCCGATACCGGCAAGGGCATCCCCGATGAAATCATCGAGAAAATCTTCACGCCGTTCTACACCACCAAACATCGAGGCACCGGTCTCGGGCTGGCCATCACGCGCGCCATCATCGAAAAGCACAACGGTGCCATCATTGTCCGCAGCCAACCGGATCGGGGTTCCACGTTCATCATTGAACTGGCCGCCTGTCAATCAGAGGTCACACGCCATGCCCAAAACGAAAATCCTCATTGTGGATGACGAAAAACTCGTTCGTTGGTCGCTTGCCCAGAAGCTTCAACGCGAGGGTTACGATACGGAAACCGCCGCCACCGGAGAGGAAGGTCTCCATTTCGTCCGTGACGACGGGTTTGACCTCGTCCTGCTCGATCTCCGCCTGTCCGGCATGGATGGCGTTCAGGTTCTTCAGGAAATCCAGGCACTCGGGCGCGACATGGCGGTCATCATTCTCACGGCTGAAGCCACCATTTCGCGAGCCGTCGAGTGCATGAAGCTCGGCGCGTCCGACTACCTCTGCAAACCGTTTGAGTTTGAGGAAGTCCGGCTCTCGTTGGAGAAAGCCCGGCGAGACATGAAACTGCGCCGCGAGCTGGCGCGAATGCGGGACAAACAACGCCGACGGTTCGGTCTCGACAACATGATCGGCGAAAGCCCGCAGATGAAACATATCCGGGAGATATTGGCCCGTATCGCTGGCAGCGATGCGACCACGGTCCTCATCGAAGGCGACAACGGCACCGGCAAGGAGCTGGCCGCCCGCGCCATCCATTTCGGAAGCGCGCGCGCCGAACAACCGTTTCTCGACATCAATTGTTCCGCCGTTCCCGAAAATCTGTTCGAGAGCGAATTGTTTGGCCACGAGCGCGGCGCGTTCACCGACGCGAAGTCCACGAAGAAAGGGCTGCTTGAACTCGCGGACGGCGGCACCTTGTTGCTGGACGAAATCGGCGAACTCAAACCCACGCTGCAGGCTAAACTGCTGCGCGTGCTGGAAACCCGGCAATTTCGGCGCGTGGGCGGACATCAAGACATCTCGGTGGACGTGCGGGTGATTGCTTCCACCAACAAACGGCTCGACGAAGCCGTGGCGCGCGACGAATTCCGGCAAGATTTGCTTTACCGGCTCAAGGTGATTGCCCTGCGTTTGCCGTCCTTGAGCGAGCGCCCCGATGATGTGCCGGTTTTGGCCAAGCATTTTTTCCATTCGTTTGCCCGTGAGTTCAACAAACCAATGAAGCAGTTGTCGCCCGAAGCCGAGGCGGTTCTGCGCCGCTACGCGTGGCCCGGCAATGTGCGTGAGCTTCGCAACGTCATCGAGCGGCTGGTGATCCTCGAATCCGCCACGTTGATCCAGCCTCAGCATCTGCCGTTGGAGATGCACGCGGGACACAAGCCCACCGGCAAGTGGCTCGTGGAACTGCCCGCCGAGGGCGTGGCGTTGGCTGATGTGGAACGGCAGCTCGCGCTGCAGGCCATCGAACGTTGCGCTGGCAACCAGACTCAAGCCGCCGAACTTCTCGGAATCGAGCGCGACGCTTTGCGGCGGCGGTTGATCAAGTACGGTTACTTCGAGTCGGTTCCCTCGTGATCAGGCATCTGCCAGCGCCTTCTCGATGGCGGCGTATTCGTCGGGTCCGAACGGCGGCAGGATGCTGGCGGCCACGTTTTCTTCCACCTGTTGGGCGTTACGGGCGCCGGGAATCACCACCGACACGGCCATGTGACTGAGGACGAACTTGATGGCCAGTTGCGGCATCGTAAAACCGGCCTTGGCGGCAATCGGACGCAAACGGTCCACAAGGGCGATGTCCCGTTCAAAAGCGGCCCGGTTTTCCGCACTGAGCCATTTCACCGAGCGAATGTCATCGGCATCGAGCCTCGAATCGGTGGCATACTTGCCGGAAAGCTTGCCAGTGGCCAACGGTCCGCGGGCGATGAAGGCGATTCCGCGCGCCCGGCAATACGGCATAATGTCGGATTCAGCGCGGCGATCCAAGAGATTGTAGTTGGCTTGGACGGACGCGAGCTTGCCGGTCTCGTCAAATCGTTGCACCATCTCAAAATCGTTCGTGGACACCCCAAAACACCGAATCTTTCCTTGCTGTTGAAGAATGTCGAATGCCTTGAGAAACTCACTCCAACGGTTCGTACGCCAGAGATGGCACTGATACAGGTCAATCCGGTCGGTCTGAAGCCGGCGCAGACTGGCCTCACAAGCGCGAACGATGTAATCGCAGGTTTCGTTGTATGTGCGGCGGCCGGTGGCGTCGTGCCAGAATCCGACTTTTGTGGCAATGATCACTTTGTCGCGGATGCTTTGTCCCAAGCGATGGGACCTCAACGCGGCGCCAAGTATCTCCTCGCTATGACCCCAGCCGTACATGTCAGCGGTGTCGAAGAATGTGACACCGAGATCAATCGCGCGATGGATGGCGGCGGTGGAGTCTTCATCGCGAATGTTGCTCCAGCCGTCGGGTTGGCCGTCTAATGTGATCGCCCCGCCGAACTGCCAGCATCCCAGGCCGATTTGTCCAACGCGCCAGTTTGTCTTGCCGAACGCCCGAAGTTGCATGGCCAAGTGACTACCGGATCTGGCCGCCATCAGCAAGCCGCCAATCATTGCGGCAATTCGACAGGTGGCCAGCGCCGACCAATCCTGCTACTCTTGCCGGGATGAATTTGGGAGTTGAAATTGGCGGCACAAAATTGCAGGTCGGCGTCTGTGACCGGCACGGGCGGGTTCTTCTTCTGCTGCGAGATGCCGTGGATCGTTCACGTGGGCGGGCCGGCATCCTGGCGCAACTCCAGGCGATGATTCCGCGCGCAAGGTCACAATTCCCGGTGCGCGCGATTGGCGTCGGATTTGGAGGTCCGGTGGATGCGGCGGCCGGTCGGGTTGTTGTGTCCCATCATGTGGCCGGCTGGAGCGGCTACCGGCTGCGGGCTTGGTTTGAGAAACGGTTTGGTGTTCCCGCATTGATTGAGAACGATTCCAACTGCGCCGCCTTCGCCGAGGCCACGTTAGGCGCCGGAAAGGGCAACGCCGTTGTTCTCTACAGCAACATCGGCACAGGAATCGGCGGTGGGTTGGTGATCGGGGGGCGACTCTATTCTGGCAAATGTGGAGCGATGGAAATCGGGCACCTGCGATTCGACCGCGAGACGGTCGAGTCTCAGGCGTCCGGTCTGGCCATCGAAAGGAAGCGTGTCACACTCGAACATGCGGCCAGGCGATATGGGGAAGCGTTGGCGGCTGCCATTACGCTGTTGAACCCGGACATCGTGGTCATCGGCGGCGGAGTGTCATTGGCGGACGCGAAGTTCTGGAGACCGTTGCGGGCGGCGATTCAGCAGAATGTGTTTCCACCTTACCGGCGCAACCACACGATCGTGCCGGCCAAACTTGGCGAATCAGTGGTCGTGGTAGGGGCCGCCCAGCTTGCCGGCCAACTCAGCAATCAAGCGGCGTGTTGAGGGTTCTCCTCCGGGAACGCTTGGCCAGTGTGAGATTCCGCAATGTGGCATCCACCCGCAGGTAATACCAGAATACCGGCGCGGTTCCAGCGGTGATGATGGCCATAAGATAGTAGTGCAAAGCCTGGAGAGTTGACCGCTTCCGCACGCACAACAGGCGTGGCAACTACACAATGACCATGTCCACATAAG
>CAZEQV010000222.1:1536-6355 GCA_964514435.1 uncultured Verrucomicrobiota bacterium | reverse complement strand
CGTATTTCACTCCGATTTCACTCGGAAACACGCAATCTTGCCGTTGTGATTAGCAATCAAGGTGCCAACTCATCTTCTTTCCCACTGGCGCATTGACTTGACCGGACACGCAATGCAATATCGCTCGCCCATGAGAAAGCCCGCTGTCACCATTCGCATCCCCGGCACCACTGCCAATCTCGGTCCCGGTTTTGACACTTTGGGCATCGCGCTCAAGCTCCACAATCAAGTCTCTATCCGCGAACAAGACGAACCGTCCATCTCACTCGTCGGCGCCACCAGAGGCAAGGATTCGCCATCCGCCCGCGCCATGGCCCAAGAAGCCGCCCAGACATTTTTTCAGCGCAGCAAAATCTCCCCCCACGGCGCGCAAGTGGAAATCAAAGGGGACGTTCCTGTCTCCCGAGGCCTCGGCTCCAGCGTCACCGTCCGACTCGGCATCGTGTACGCCTTGAACGAAATCAACGGTCGTCCCCTCTCCGACGCCGCCATCCTCGATCTCGTCACCGACCTCGAAGGTCATCCGGACAATTGCGCACCGGCCCTGTTCGGTGGATTCGTCGTCTCGGGCGTCATCAACGGCTCCGTTCGTTACCGGCGTTTCAACGTACCGGCCTCGATCAAGTTCGTCTGCTGCATACCGGAATACGAAATCGCCACCGAAAAAGCCCGCGCCCTTCTGCCCAAACAAGTGTCACTTCGCGACGCCGTGGACAACATCAACCGCGTCGGTCTGATCACCGCCACGTTCGCATCCGGTGACTTCTCGCTGCTGCGCGGCCTGTTTGACGACAAACTTCACCAGCCTTACCGGAAGAAACTGATCCCGCAGCTCGACGAAGTCCTCGCCAACGGCATCGAAGCCGGTGCCCTCGGCGGCTGGCTCAGCGGTTCTGGTTCCACCATCATTTGTTTGACCGAACAAAAGGAAAAGGCCGTCGCCGAAGCGATGACCAACGTGTTCGCCAAACAAGACATCCGCTGTGAAACACACGTTCTGGTGGCCGACAACGATGGCACCCGCGTCAAACGCTCGTGACGCTTGTGACGTTCAACGCAGCCGGGCCAAGTCGGACGGGGACGGAGTGGGTCTGGCCTTGTTCATCTCGTGCGAGAGTATCCGCTCAATAAGACGATGCTTGATCGCCGCAGAACCGGCATCGTTCCACAAGTTCGTCACGTGGTGGGGATCACGCGACAGATCGTACAGCTCGCCGTAATCGCGCCCGGCATAGTACGCCAGCTTGTGCTCGTCTGTGACGATGATGCGTTGGTTCCAGTCCGTGGAGAACGGGCGTTCCTCGATCACCACTTCCGACCGGACACAGGGCCGGCTACCTTCCCACACCGCGCGTTGGCTGACGCCTTCGCAGTCCGCCGGCACGGGAGCGCCCGCGTACTCGCAGAACGAGGGAAACAGATCAATCAAACTGTGAAACGCGCCGGTACGCCGCCCGGCAGCGATACGTCCCGGCAAGCTCACGATGAACGGCACGCGGATGGATTCCTCGAACGCCACCAAACTTTTCCACCACATGCCATGGTCGCCCAGCAAATCACCGTGATCGGACGCGAACACGATTAGCGTGTTGTCGCGCTGCCCGGTGCGCTCCAGTTCCGCCAGGATGCGTCCAATGTGATGATCCATCAACGACACCATCCCGTAATAGCACGCAGCGTTTTCCTGCACTTGGTGCTGGTTCCAGTTCAGTGAACAGACGTTACCGGCAGCCGGCAACGATTTGTCCGATGGCTTGCAGGCGTATGGTCCTGGTTGCTGAAGTATCTCACCATAGAACGGCGGTTTCTGACCAAAGCCGGCTGGCTCGCCGGGTTTGAATCCGAACGTCGGAATCGCGCGGGGATCATACATCGTGGACCACGGAGCCGGCACCATGCAGGGGTTGTGCGGGTCCTGAAAATTCGCCCAGATGAAAAAGGGTTGGTCGTGGGTGGCGCTGCGATGGAGCCCCTCGATGACCATGTCGGCGGTCCATTTGGAGTTGTGAAATTGTTCCGGTAAGTCCCACGTGCCGTACTGTTCGTAGGCGGTATGGCCGAAATAGCGGCCGGTATCCACGCCCTGATCTTCCAGCCATGCGCCGTAATGCATTCCGCACGCGTGTTTCTCCGTGCTGTGTCCAATGGCGATGTCCGCGCGTTCAAATCCATACCACGGCCCATGCCATTGCCGGTAGTACTCGCGGTTGTGAATGAACGGCGCCGATTCTTTGCTGAGCGGATCATGGCAGGGCGTGAGATGGCTCTTGCCCACCATGTGCGTGTAATAGCCCCGCGAGCGCAATACATCGGCGATCAACAACGGATAATCTTCCGGCAACGTAGCGAAGTTGTGCGTGGCTCCATGTGTGGATGGATATTGCCCGGTCACCAACGAGGCCCGGCAGGGCAGACATACCGGCGTGGGCGCGTACGCGCGTTCCACCAGCAGACCGGACGCCGCAAGGGCGTCGAGATGTGGCGTGCGAATCTGGGGATTGATCACGCCAAGCGTGTCCCAGCGTTGTTGGTCGGACAGAAGAAACAGGATGTTAGGGCGGTGACGCATGATGGCGGAGGTTATACCGGCAACGCGTAGTCTCGACAAGCGGCAGGATGCTGTGGCTAGATGACCGCATGAAAGATTGGCGACTGTCCACCACCAACGCCGCGTTGGTCGTCATTGACCCACAAGAGAAACTCATGGCCGCCATGCCGCGCCGCGCCGAGGTATTGCCGTCCATTCACAAGCTGACACAAGCCTGCCGGCTGTTGGAGATACCGGCCTTGCTCACGCTCCAGTACGTCAAAGGACTCGGACCTGTCTGCTCCGAGTTGAACGACGCCAGCAACGGTCTGCCGACCTTTGAGAAACTGTCCTTTTCCTGCTGTGGATCCGGTGACTTTGCCAGAGCAATCAAAGAACTCCGTCGCCCCCGCATCATTGTTTGCGGGATCGAAACGCACGTCTGCGTGCTGCAAACGGTGATAGACCTGATGGCGTTGGATTGCTTTGTCTATGTCTGCGCCGACGCGGTTTGTTCGCGCCGCGACGTGGATCACCAAACGGCACTCGAACGTCTCCGCGATTGCGGCGCGGTCATCACCACGGTTGAATCTGCCCTCTTCGAAATCCTCAAAGAAGCCGGCAGGGAATCGTTCAAGAAAGTGCTTCCTCTGCTGAAGTGACCGGCGTCCCGAATCACTTCTTGGCAATGACGATGTGTTCTTGCCGGAGCTTGACGATGCTGCCAGCCGGACAGACTCCCCGCCACATGACGTTGGGATACAACACCGCATTGCGACCGATTAGCGTACCGGGATTGAGCACGCAATTGCATCCCACATCCGCGCCGTCGCCAATGATCGCCCCGAACTTGCGCAACCCGGTATCCTGACTGTCCACGGTGACGTTGCTCTTGGCGGATTTGACATTGGAGAGAATGACACCCGCACCGAGATGCGCTTTGTGTCCGAGAATGGAATCGCCGACGTAACTGAAGTGCGGCACCTGCGCTCCGTTGAACAACATGGCGTTCTTGAATTCACACGCATTGCCGAGAACGCAGTTGTTGCTCACGATCACCCCGCCCCGAATGTAGGCGCTGCTGCGAATCTCGCAGTTCTCGCCGATGATGGTGGGACCTTTGATGACGGCGCCGTGTTCGATCACCGTCCCCTTCCCTATCTGAACGTCACGGGCGATGTAGGGCGCGCCGACGACGGTTCCAAGAATGCCGGGCTGAAGACGCGCCCGGGTGAACTCACCCAGTTTCTTGAGCGCATCCCAAACATGAGCGCACCCCTCAAACAATTCGGGGAACGCCGTCTGATTCAGATCGAGATAATCTTCCGCGCGGAACATGGCGCACATCGTAGCCAACTGAACCCATTCCGGCAAGGAAGCGGTCAAAGCCTGACGTCTTTCCCAGCCCTGTCAGGGGGTCACAATACGTGACAAATCACTTCTTGGGCCAATCGTAGGATTTCTGGGTGCGAAAACCTTCCAGCTTCAACGAGCCGTCAGCAAACACGTTGAGAATGGAATAAGCATTGTTGATTTCACCGGCTCCGTCCACGACAGCGTTGAGGGTGACGTAGTGAATGCCTTCGATTTCCTTGTGATCGTTGACGTGGTTGTGCCCTTGGAACACGGCGACAACTTTGCCGGAGTCCTGCAAAAGTTGACGGACGGCTGCGGCGTTTTTGACACCGTAGTCGCCGGCCACATCAAGGCGTTGGTGAACGAAGACGACAGTCGGTTTGCCGGCTTGTCGAAGATCGGCAGCAAACCACTCGAGTTGGTCAGCCGTAAGGAATGAATCGTTCCACTTGAAGTTCTTGTTGCCGTACGCCACGCCGTCAGATCGGTAACATGCGTCGAGAATGACAAAGTGGAACGGTTCATGATCGAAGGAATAGTGAGCCTGCCGGGCGGATACGCCCTCGAGAAATTGTTTCTTCGTGAGGGTGGTCACGCAGTGGTTGCCGAGGACGTAATGTCGCGGGCCCCGATACCGGGCAAACTCGTCCTGAACACGTTTGAGGTAGGCGAGTTCGTTCTCGACGTTGTCGGCGGCATCCACAAGGTCACCAAGTTCAACGGCGAAGGCGACCTCGCGGCGGTCGAACAATTCGGCTGCCTCCCGGACTTTGGCCAAGGAATCCCGGTACGCCCGTTTGCCGTGAGTTGGCTTGTCGGCGTAATGAATGTCGGTGATCAATCCGATCTGGAAGACCGGCTTCTGGTCAGTCAGCGCATCCGCCAGCAACTCGTGACCGGCAGCGAAGACGAAAGCGCCATGGCGGAGAAAGGCGC
>CAZEQV010000222.1:0-1526 GCA_964514435.1 uncultured Verrucomicrobiota bacterium | reverse complement strand
CTCATGGGTCTTGCAGAGAGAGGTTTCACGACAGTTTCTTAGTCCTTTTGCGCGGCATCCTCAAGCACGGAAAGGCTTTGAAATAAGCCTTGCACTGCCGGACGGGTTCCGTTACGGTGCGCCCCTCAAATCCCGAAAGGAAGTAATCAGTCATGGCTCGACGTTGTGAAATTTGCGGTAAAGGCGATGCGCGCGGCAGCACCATCCACCGGCGCGGACAAGCCAAGAAAAAGGGCGGCATTGGACAGCATGTCACCGCCATCACTCCCCGTCTGTTCAAACCCAATCTTCAGGTTGTACGGGCTTTCGTGAACGGCGCGGCCAAGCGGGTCAAAGTCTGCACGAGCTGCATCCGGTCGGGTCGCGTCCGCAAAGCCGCCTAGTGCGATTTCCTCCATCTACCGTTTTTCCGGAGATCTGAGCCGCTCCATTACGGCACGTTGAGGCGTACAGGCACTTCAACGGTTTCAAAACCGGGGACGTTGGTGTCAAAGGCGACGATGCCCTCGACGGATTTGCGTGGCGGCTGCGGCAGACGTATCAGCACGGCGTATCTCCTACCGGGATCTATCTCTTCGACCTTGATCATCAAGTCCTCGAACGAGGAGGCAAAGTTGCGAATGCGCAACGGCTCGCCGTCGTTGCCCCCGGTCACGATGATGCGGCGCACGGAAGCCAGCTCGACCATGGGACCGTTCCAAGCACCGGGATCATTGATATTCCAAACCACAACTTCCGGCTCCACTTTCAGTTCGCCAATTACATAGCCGGTCAACGGAACCAACATCACCGGTTTGGGAGCGTCCTCAACGTACACTTGAAGCAGCCCGGCAAACCGACGCGGTTTGCCGTCCAGTTTGGACGTAATGACAATACGAGCAGATCGTCCGCTGGAACCCGGCACCTCTTCGACCCTCGTTTCGGCGTCGGCTGTCTGCGCGATGGCGCGGGCGATGCGGATAGGTTGACCGTCTTTGCGGGTGATGACCACGGAGTTCGACACAACCGTACCGGGACGACCCTCGCCCAAATCGACCACCTGAGGATCAGCCTCATAGAGGATCGCCACGTCTGCCTTGAGTGTCAGCCTGGTCTTGGGTGAAGCGGGGTCGTTGGAGGGAACAATAATGTACCGCTCGCTCTTGCCGGACAACTGCGTCAAATCCAACGTGAAATCCAGCATTCCGGTCTGGCCGGGTTTCAATGTGTCCGGTTCCACTTTGGCGACGGTGCATCCGCAAGGCGTGTCTGGTTTCTCGATCTTCAGGACCTCGTCACCCGCATTGGTGAAATGAAATTGCCCCACCACTGACCCGACCGGCGATGTCTTGCCGACATCGAACACGGTCTGGTCAAAAACGATTTTGGGCGCGGCCAGCCCCGTCGTTGTCAACATCAGCGCGGCGAGACAGACTCCAAGGATGGTTTGATTTCTTAGTGCCATTTCCAGAGGAAGTATATGGCCGGATAGACCAGCAGTTCCATCACGAAACTTATTGCCAACCTACCGGAATCCTCGATGAACC
>CAZEQV010000221.1:1755-6385 GCA_964514435.1 uncultured Verrucomicrobiota bacterium | reverse complement strand
CCCGGAAGATGTCGAACCCCACCGCCTGCGCGATCACCGCACATTCCTTCGTGACGCTGATGCATGGCGTGCGGATAATTACGGTGATGTCCTTGAATGCCGAGGCACTGTCAAACGCATCGCCCGGAATACTGGCGAGATCACCGCTCAGGTTGGCCGCCGCGGTTGCAGTCGTGACACCGGGGTTGACGTTGATGGCGCAGGTGACTGTCCCCACATCTACAGGAGCCGTGGGAATGTTGAAGTCAACTCCTGACACCAAGTTCGTCAGCGGACCGGTGGCCGTGCCTGTGGCAGAAGGACACCTGAAGCTGACCGTGGCATTTCGCACATCACAACCGCCGGACGAGTCATTCCGAACACGAACGGTGTAAGTAATCTGTCCGCCGTTGACCACGAAGATGCTGCTGCGGAACAGATCAATTTGTGATGTGTTTCCATTGCAGCCCGGTGGGCTTTGTTCTGCCGAGCCTTGAGTGGCACCCCACATCAAGAGTGTCATACCGAGCAATGCAGCTTTTGTCGCCTGCACGGCACGGGTTTTCCATGTTGTTCTGCACATACCTATTTCTCCCTTTCCCTGTTTTGGTTTCTTGCCGTCTTTGCGGCGTTGTAACACCAAGTCGCTCGCCTTGACACCAAGCAGACACACCTCAGTTCCTTCCATTTTCCAGACAAAGGAACTCCGGCTAACATAGCCGGCTGCCATAGATCCGCGACACCCTATACACCGTTATAACGGTTACCACTGGAGAAGGTGGTAACCACTCTCTTGCAGACATTGAAATGACCGACACCGCTCCAAGATTTCTCTGGTAGTAGTTCGTTCCTCAAACCACCGACACGCCTCGCACCGTGACCGCTTCACCTCTTCGCACGCATAATTCACCCATGCGCCTGCCTCCTTGGTAAGCAACTCACACCCGTCCGCCGTTGAATTGAGTCGGTATATTTCGACCAGCAATCTGTTGGCTTCCTGATTCTCCTGGTTGCAGATCAATGCTCGGTGGAGGGCAGTGACCGCTTCATCGCTTTCCCCCAAGCCTAGCAACGCAGACCCCACAGCCACATGCGCTTCAGCTTTATATGGTTCGAGTTCCACCCATCGCCGGAAGACATCAAGAGCCTGCCGAAGATCACCCAAACGAACATGACACAGCCCCAAGTTCCATAGCAGCTTACCGGTCCCCTTCCCGGCTTCGCTCTTGGCACTCAAGGTAACCGCCCGCTCCAAAGCGGCCAGAGCCTGACGATACCAATCATTTGTTCCGCCCATCATCTCGGCTTTCATCGCACGGTAACTCCCCAGTTGCCCCCAGACAGCCCCATCGTCCCCATAAATCTCCACAGACCGTTCGGCATGAGTGATGACTTTATCCACTTCGTTTCCTGCCGGGTCACTTCGAAACAGGGCAAATGCATAGGCCGCATGTACCCGCGCGCTGTTGGGACTTGCCGCAATGGCGGCACCGTAAAGTGTGCCATCGTCCCGCCAGTCAAGATTTCTGATACCGGTACGCACGCCCAGCCCGCCTAATATCAAAGCGCACGCCAAGGTTGCCGGCATGATCAGGCGTTGCCGCGTGTCACAAAGCCCTTGAGCTGCCAACGCAATCGCTCCGCAAAATCCCACCAACGGCAGATAGGCAAATCGTTCTGCCATCATGCTGCCAACCAACAGAACCAGATTCGACACGGGCAGGAACGCCAACGGCACCCAAGCTAAAAGAATCCCGGCTATCTTGTTCCGGCGCCAAACCCACACCATGCCGGCGACAGCCCCCAAAAACACCAGCAACACGACAACACCGTTGACCGACATTGCCGACACAATCGGAATCTGATGATACGAGTAGTCACAGGACAAACGTGCCGGCCACACCATCTTTCCCCCATACATCCCCAAGACTTTCAGGGCCGTGAATCGCGCATCGAGAAAACTGGCAGCAATCAGTGGATTATCTGCAAACGGAACGTAACTCACATCCATCGTCCCCAAGATTCTCCACCGCAGAGCCGCCCACAACATCACCGGCCCAGCAAAGACCAAAGTCAACCGGCCAAACCTCCGTCCGTGCGCCAACTCATAGACACCGATCAACCCCACCGCGACCACCGCGCTTTCCTTACAGAACATACCGGCCAAGGTTGCCACCGCTGCGGCCACACAACGCCCCTGCATCCACAGCCAAACAGACAGCAAGACCGCCAGAGTTGCCAAGGCATCCGCTCGCCCCACGATATTCGTCACGGCTTCCGTTCCCAATGGATGCACGCCGAAGATTGCTGCGCCAAAGAAGGCCCACGGAGCACTGATTCCCAGCCGCTGGAACAAGACAAACACCATCCAGACGTTGGCCAAGTGAATCAGCAGGTTGACGAGATGATATCCGGCAGGGCGTTCGCCGTTTCCGAGAACCGCGTAGTTAATTAGATACGTCAGCGTCGTGATAGGCCGGTATAGTCCGCTCTGTTCCACCGGCCACCAATAATCCTCCGCAGCGATGAGCTTCAGATTTTCAACCGAAACCGATTGGATCCGAGGATCTTCAAGAATCCGTCCCCGGTTATCTTGTGGGAAACCAGCTTGAAATGAAGTCGCGTAAGCCAGTCCGACAACGACCGCCAACGCCGCCATCAGAAAGTATTGTTGACGGATACGCATCGGCGGGATTGTGACGTCTCCGCCGATGCGTTGTCAAAGGCCTTGTGGGAGCTTACGGTCCGAACTTGACGATAAAACTGTCCGTTCCACCAGGACTGAGATGGGTGGCGCCGCCGAAGTTTACTGACTCCATGAACCATCCGCCAAAGTACACGTTTCCACTGGCGTCAGTCTTGGCACACACTCCGCGATCATCGCCGCCCCCGCCATATCGCCGAGACCATTGATGTGCCCCATTGGCGTTGTACTTGACCACGTAAATGTCATACGTGCCGGTACCTGCCGTATTTAACAGAGCGCCTCCGCCAAAGTCCGCCGCCGAAACGAGCGTACCGGTCATGACCACATTGCCATTGCCATCCACCGCGACTCCGTAGGCAACGTCGCCCAGCGGTGAAACCGTATTGGACGACCTCGACCAGACATGCGCCCCGGAAGGCGACAACTTCACCACGAACGAATCAGCGCCCTCCAAGTTCACGACAGAACCACCGCCGAAATCAAGCGTTCCGTAGAACGAACCGCACACCAAAATGTTGCCGGAACTGTCCGCGGCAACGCTGTAAGCCCATTGACTGGCGCTGTCCCCGTAGCGTTGCGACCACTGATGAGCGCCACTGCTGTTATACTTAGACACAAACACATCCGATGACCCCGCGCTGGTCAACGTGCCGCCACCAAAGCTGGCAGAACCGTTGAAGTAGCCGGTCACGACCACATTGCCAGAGCCATCCAGAGCGACACTTTGCGGATAGTCAGAACTGGTTCCACCATGCCGGCTCGACCACAAATGAGCGCCTGCCGAGCTATACTTGGCAACAAACATATCAGACCCGCCCGCGCTGGTCAGCGGACCGCCTCCAAAGTCCACAGCGTTGCCGAAATACCCGAAGTCACCGGTCATGACCGCGTTGCCGGAACCGTCCACCGCCAAGCCTGTGGCCCGGTCGGTGCCGCTGCCGCCAAAGCGTTTCGACCATTGATGGGTTCCGCTGGAGTTGAGCTTCAGTAGGAAAATGTCAGCGTTGCCAGCGCTGGTAAGCGCCCCGCCGCCAAAGTCCACCGTGCTGTAGAAGTAGCCGGCAACATAAACATTGCCATTGGCATCAACTCCCACACCGTTGGCAACGTCGTCGGAGCTCGCCCCGAACTGTTTGGACCAGAGGAACGCACCGGTTGGGGAATACTTGGCCACAAAAATATCACGGGCACTTCCCGATGAAGTCATGACACCGCCACCAAAATTGCAGCTAAACTCAAAGTAGCCGGCGATGATCACGTTACCTGAACCATCTGTCGTCATGCTCGTGATGTGGGCCGAATCCGCCGTGGCTGTCCCGCCAACGCCGCGTGACCAAGAGAAGAGTCCCGGTGTGGTCGTGCAACTGGTAGTTGTCGCACTGGCCGACGAGCTCTGCGCTGACACATTTGTTGCGTTGTCATACGCGGCCACGGTGTAGCTGTACGTGGTGCTGGCCGTTCGCCCACTGTCACTGTACGTGGTGCTGGCCGTGGTGCCGATCTGCACACCAGAGCGATAGATCCGGTACCCCGCCAACCCCGACCCACCGCTGTCGGTGCTGGCTGTCCACGACAGCACAATGGTGTCACAGCTCGATGCCGATGCCGTCAGACCAGTGGGCACAGTCGGTGGTGTTCCGTCCGCACAAGCTGGCGTTGCCGCTGTGTAACTGGAGCTTTGCGCGGAGATGTTGGTTGCGTTGTCCACCGCCGCCACTGTGTAGGTGTAGCTCGATGAGCTATTCAAGCCGGTATCGCTCGTCGAGGTGGAGGGGGCCAAGACCTGTTTCAAGAAGTTGCCGTTGCGATAGACGTTGTATCCCTTCAGCCCACTTCCACCACTGTCAGTGGATGCGTTCCAACTCAGATTGATCTGGCTGCAACTGGCCGCCGTTGCCGTCAATCCCGTGGGAACAGACGGAGCCGTGGTGTCCGCCGCAGCCG
>CAZEQV010000221.1:0-1655 GCA_964514435.1 uncultured Verrucomicrobiota bacterium | reverse complement strand
TGCTCGATACTGCCGTGGCCGTCAATCCCGTGGGAACAGACGGAGCCGTGGTGTCAGGAAGTGGATGGGTGGAAGCAGAGTCTATATTGGAATAATCCGAGTAGGTTGTATTGCTGCCTTTGGTCGTATAGGAGCGAACCCGGTACGACTTGGTCGTTCCAGCCGGCAGTCCGTTATCCGGATAGGCGGAAGCCGATGAACTGACCGTGCCAACTTCGGTCCAAGGTCCGCTCGATGTGTCGGCCCGCTCAATTCGATAGCCGGTAACACTGGCTGTGGCCTTTGTCCAATTGAGATCAATTCGATTGGTTGATGTGCCACTGGCGACCAAGTTTTTGGGGGTTGGATCGGAAGGCGGCGGTTTGGCGGCAAAGCTAGTGGTTGCACTGACAATGGCAAGTACAGCGATAACGGCCCTGTAGAGGCTGCCACGACATGGAGCTTGGGGAGCGAACTTGGCTATGAACTTCATTGTCTTATCCTTCGTGCTTCTTCGGTTTACTCTCAGGCCACCGTGCAAGGCTGAACTTCCACCTTGCCCCTCGATGACACCATTTTCCCTAACTTCATCAACAGCTCGGTCAGATCGAGCGGCTTGGGCATCCAAACGCCCAACGCATCAAGCGCGTCTGCATTTTCGTCCTGTGGGCGCGCTGAAATCACAACGATTGGCAAGTCTGACTGTTCCTGACGCATCTTGCGGTACAAGTCCCATCCGCTGCCATCTGGTAAATTCACATCCAACAGAATCCCGTCGTAGGCGGCGTTGGCCAACCGCGACATGGCTTCAGCCTTGGAGGCCACGCCGGTCACCTCGTATTGCTCAAGTGCCAAGACCCTTCCCAGCGACTCGCGCACCTCGGGTTCATCATCCACTAGCAGGATTGTCTTTTTGTTGGTCATAAATCATTCTCAGGAATCCTCCTTGATTTGTTACCCGTCAGACCTAATCTGAGTAAGAGGACTAGCTTCCCATATGCGATTCCCGTGCCATCAAACCACCAAACAGCACAAGAAGCGTACCGGCATGGACTTAAGCAGCTCATCTGCAATTGCCTTGCTGACAAACTGGCCAAAACCATTGCCACCACTGTAAAGTCTTTTTCCACATCAAGACGATGAAACCCTACCGGCCATCCTGGCGAATCGGTCTGCTTGGGCTGATGCTCTTCGCTCTGGGATTGATTCTTGGCTGGGCCGCTTTCTCGATGCTCGTCCTAAACTTCTGGAGTCGAATCCAGCGTATCCCCATTGAGTTTGAGCGTGTTCAGGTGCAATACAAATTGATCGCCAAGAAAGTCACTCCCACGGTCACCGACCTAAACCGCAAACTGACCAGGACCATCATCACCAAGAACACAAACGACGCTGACTCATTCAGAACTGCCAGCAACGAGTTTCAGGACTGGATCGTGACGCAAAAACTCACCGCTCCATCCGGCCGCGTCCAATCCTTTCAACCATTCCCGTTCGATGCCAACGTCCCCGGTTTGCTCGAAGACATGGAAAAGGCGCACAAAGACTACCGAACGTCTGCCGAAGCTGCCATCCGAGGCAGCGCATCCTCCGACCAACTGGGGAACCTCAACCATGCATTCACTCACTCACAAGAACTCCTGCAGTTGGCCAACCAAGCCAACACCGAAGGCCAGGCA
>CAZEQV010000220.1:0-6412 GCA_964514435.1 uncultured Verrucomicrobiota bacterium | reverse complement strand
TTGCATCATACAGACGACGAAAGCTGCAAACCCTCCGAGAGCCAGAGCATTAACTGCTGTCATTAGGCAAATCATCCTGGGAGAAGGCGCGAACGCGTCGATCCAATCTAACCCGAGAACCCGGAATATGCCCCATGTCGGTATAAGGGATGGAATGTAAATCAAACAGCCGACAAAGTAGTTGACGGCCTGTAGCCCGGGCTGGTCTGTATGGGACGTCAGGACGCAAACGGTTTGTGAAAGCGCCGTTACCAGAGCGCCAGACACAAAACCGTTCGCGATGGCTTTACGTTCGCCGGACCAAGTGCGCCTTTTCAGTATTCCAAGATTCTCCATATTCCATTCTCCTTCATGAATTCGATGGGGAACGTGATCGTTTGCGCTTGGATGCTTTTATCAAAGCGGTATTGGGCCGACTCACTCCAAATGGCCACCGCTGAAATCGGCGGGATCGCCTGGATCATCGGAATGAGGTCGGTCGTTCCAATGGAAAGATAGGCCTGCCGATATTTCTCTGCCGATGATGTGGAGTAGTAAGGAATGGCTTCCGGAATCTCGCCCGCGAGCAAACGGGCTTTCATGGCATTCCAAACATCCAATGGCGTGTCCAACGGCAACTTGACTAAAAGCACCCGGTTGTTGCCGGTGTCGGCGATGTAGATTCTTTCCTCTAGCAAATCCGCAACCGGTGCCGCAGCGTTGGGCTGGTTGAGACTCAATTCGCTGCCGAGCGCCAAGCGCGGATTGAAGGGGGGAGATTGTCGTGAAACAAGCAGGTCGAATATTTGAACACGATTGTTGCCGGCGTCGCCGACGTAAATCCCCCGGCTGCCGACGCCGAGATTAACCGCTCCGTTGAACTGGCCCAGAGCACTTCCCGCCGTGCCGCTGGCGCCAACCACCGCGCCGGATAGCACCAGCACAATACGGTTGTTCCCGGAGTCCACAATGTAGAGATAGCCCACGCTGTCGTAGGCAAGCCCTTTCGGGGTGTTGAGTTGCCAAACGTTGGTTCCCTGCGAGCCGAAGGCGGCAACAAAAGCGCCGTCTGCGGTTCGGAATCGTTGAATGCGGTGATTGCCGGAATCTGAAACGGCGATTTCCTGGGCATCCGGTGAAATGGCAACGTCGTAAGGCGCGTTGAATTGGCCGTTGCCGTTGCCGGCAGTCCCGCTGCCAATGCGTCCGCCGCTGCCAAAGCTGCTGTCCAATTGGAACGAGTTGGCGGTGGGATTGTATTTGGCCACTTGGTGGTCGCCGCTCAATGCCACATAAACGTTGCCCGCCGCATCCACGTCCAAGCCCGTGGGCGTCGCGCCAATGTTGGTCAAGGCGCGCAGGAGGTTGCCCCCGGAGTCGAATTGGAAGATTGTGGCGGTGCTGCGGGACAGGACATAAAGGTTGGTGCCGGTCATGCACTTGAGGTCCACCGGGTCAGTCACCAAGTTTGTGAACAGCGTTACCGCTTGGGTTTGGACGTTGATGCGGAGCCGAGTCCAGTCGTAAGCTTTCCAGCCGCCCAAGCTGGAGAAACTCGCCACCGAACTCGCCACCTCGGTGTCCAACGTCACGACCGGGAAGAATTGGCCGGCGTTGCTATACGTGTGCGAGAGCGATTGCAGGCCGTTGGTAACAAGAAACACCGCGTTGTCGCCAGTGAAGTCATAGCGAACCTGCTGGAGTGTTCCCGGCGCGTTATTGGTGGCTTGGAAGATCACGGCCAACGGCGCGAACCCGCCCACGGGCGTCGCCCCGAGTTGAACCGGATCGTTAAGCGTGCCGTCAACATTCGTCAGAGCAGTCACCGTGATGCTGGCGGTGGCTGTGCCGCCTGCATGCTCCTCGGCGGTGGCGGTGAGGGTGTTCGAGCCGCCAACCAGCGGCACGTTCAGGGCGTCAAAGTTCGTGCCGCTGATAAATGCAGGCACGCTATTGACGGTTATTTGCTTAAGGGAAGTTTCGGTAAAATTCCCCCGCACGTTCACCCGCGCCGCGTTGAAGGCAACGCCATTGCTCGGACTGGTGATGAAGATGACAGGCGCGTTGGTGTCCAGATAGAGACTGGCCTGTTGCCAGGTCTGTTGCGAGGTGGTCAGCCGCCCGCGCAAACCGACCCAGAGAGTGTGCCAGGCGTCGTTGGCGCCCAAGTCCACAGTCAGATTCGAACCGTAAGCGGTCCAAGTGGCCCCCGCGAAGTTGGTGCTGTCCACCAACACGGCCATGCTGGAAGGCACGCCGCCCACCACCACCAGTTGCACCGAGACGGGATTGGTGTTCACGTAGTAATTGGTCACGAAGATGCCGAAGCTGATGGTGTTCGGATCGGTACCGTTTGTGTATTCGGTGATGTTGTTGGTTCCGTCCGAGTCGTAATCATTGGTGGCAATCTGGCTCAGGTTGCCGAAGTGGGCCAATTCCCACGCGTCGAGTAGGGCGTCATCGTCCATGTCGGGAGTCATGCGGCCCGCCTGGTCCCAGGCAACGCGCCCGCCATAGAGGGCAAAGGCCATGCCTTCAATGATCTTGCCTTCCAGCCCGACCTTGCTGGCCGGGACTTCCAGCCGCACCCAGTTCGTTGTTGCGGGCAACACCGCCGGCAGACTGCCCATGTTTGTCCGGCTGACGGTGCCGTCTGTGCCCCACGTTATCGAATTGGCTCCCCAATACGCGCGATGCTCCCATGAGTAGGCGCCACTGTCGGTCCGCTCATACCATTGCAGCATGATTTCCGAAGGCGGGTTGCTGTAATCTATGTTGACGTAGGCGTAGAGCACGTCGCCGGTGCGGGGACGCATTATCGCGGTAGCACGCTCAAAATAATGCTGGTGGATGCCGCTGTAGTTGGCAGTCACGCGAAGCTTCTGACCGGAATAGGGCCAGACGGTACCGCCACCCCAACCGCCGCTGGACCAGTTCGTTATCCAATTCCAATTGTCGCCCCCCATGGTTCCTTGGGCACCCCCTTGCGGTGTGGCGTCTTCCATCCAAGCAAAGGTTGAGTCGAGTGCGTCGCTCAAGCCATCGTCGTCGGTATCGGTTCTAGTGGGGTTGAGGCCGAGTTGGTATTCGCGGAGATTGGAGAGGCCATCCGAATCGAAATCATTGGTCGCAAAGGTATTGGTCAGAGTTCCGAACCATTTATATTCCCAAGCATCAGGCAGATCGTCGCCATCGCTGTCCGCCGGCCCTTTGTAGGCCAGTTGCAGGCCGTTGATTAGGGCGTTGTCCACCGTGGAACGTTTGCAGTGAATCAAGAGCGGCTGGTTGCTGCTCACGGCGATATTTTTGAATAGCACGAACTGGCACGCCGGTTCCCAATTCGTTGTGTTCCACCCTGAGCCAGTCGTGGTGGCTTTGATGCCGCACGCAGTCTCACCGCTCCAGACCTCGTAGATGCCGTTGTTGAAATTGGCGCCCGCATGGCCGTAGAGATACAGATCGTAACTGCCGCTCGGCAGGTTGGTGAACTTGAGGAAAATGCTACCGACGTCCGACGGATACACGAAGCTGCCATACATGCCGTCGTTGACACCGTTGCCCCAGACGCCGGGCGCTTTGTTCATAGTCAGCCCGATAGAAGTACTGTTCGAGTCGGACCAACGGAGGTTAGCCAGGCTCACCGGCGCATTGTAGCCGGGGTAGTAGCAGCCGTTCCAGTAATCATTGGTTGCGAGACCCACAGCAGCAGGGCCGACTTTGTTGGTCTGGGTGCCGCCGAAATTGACATTGAGTAGATTGGTGATCATCAGCATTTCGGGCGGCACGGCGCCCGAAGGAACCAGTTGCAAGCCGTTGATCAGAGCGTTGTCCACCGTGGAAGGGGAAATCACGATGGAAATGGCATCGCCGGTTTGCACCGCGACATTGCGAAACACCACATATTGCTGCCCCTCGTCCCAGTCGGTCGAATTCCAGCCCGAACCCCAGGCGCTGGTATGTTTCGCGCCGTAGTAATTGGTTGACCCGCTCCAGACTTCGTAGATGCCGTTGTTGGCATCGGCGCCACCATGACCATAGAGATAAAGATGATAAGTATCAGCCGGCACGTTACTGAGCGTCACAGTGATGTTGCCGCTGTTCCACGGGTAGATGAAACTCTCGTACATCCCGTCGTTGACGCCGTTGCCCCAGATGCCAGGGGCGTTCGTCACGGTCAAGCTTACCGCGGAGGTGCTTCGGTCAGACCAAGCAAGGTCGGTCACTGTGACGGTGCTGTCATTCCCCGGGAAATAGTAGCCGTTCCAAAAATCATTGCTGGTAACGCCGATGGCGGCCATGCCGACCCGGTTTGACCAGTCCGCGCCGAAATTGATGTTCAGCACTGCATTGTTCACGATCATATAATCGAGAACCACGCCAGGTGTATTTCCCGCGCCGGTCTGGGCGGCCAGCAGCGGGCCAGTCGAACCCTGTTTCACTTTGGGAGACGGCAGGTGCAAGTCAGCCCGTTCCACAACGCCTTGCTTGCGGTCACCGGGCTCGACCGCCGCAACCGGCAGCGCCTCCAGTTGCGGTTCGAGCAGCGCGTAGGGACTGGATTCCACGAGAAAACTGCGCCCATTGATTTGGACCCACGCCTTCGAGACTGGAACCGAGTTCTCCGCGTTCCCCAACGTGAATGCTTTGCCCGCAACCATCCGCATCGCGCCAAAATAGAGAGTCTCGTCCAAGAGGTTCTCTTCCCCTGATACACCCAAGGCGAGATTGTGCTTGCGCAGGTCAATGGTCCGCGTCTGGCGTCGAGGTTGTGGTGGATCGAAAAACTCGGTCCAGACCTCCAGACGCGTTGCGGCTGGATCAAAACCCCATTCCTTGGGCGACGGCGGCCGTTTGCGAATGATGACGTCTTGTTGCAGTGAGTTGCCCGTGTAGGTGTAGAGGATGTCGGCGCTCACGCCGTCAAAGGCGCCGCGATAGAGGACACGATCTGGGGCGACCAACTCACCTACGGCGGACTTCAATTCGGCGAGCAAGGTGCTTTTCCCCGTCGCTGCGTCAAAGTAAACCAAGCCGAGCACAGTGCTGCGCAAACGAACCCCGTCGGGGGTCGTCAGATCGATGGCGGTGGGCACACTCACGTCTGCCGCGAACTGCACGAAGTGCGGGCCAAAGCGCGCCACTGCGCCATTCGCCTCCAACTCGATGGCTTCAGGGAAGAGGAGCGTCTTCTGCGGTGCCGCGGCGGCGATGGTGAGGGGTTCCGCCCGGACTTGGGCCGCGAGGGCCGCATTGGTGCTCTGCGCCAGTTCCAGCGCCTCAGCATCCAGACCGGTCGCCTCGGTCGCGCGAAGAATGGGCAGGCTTCCCAGGAATGCGTTCGTGGAGCGCGTAACCTCTTCGAGGGGCGCCTGTGAGGTGAGCGCGTCTTGATCGGAGGAGCCGCTTGTACCAAGCAAGGCCATCCTTTCGAGAACGGTGTTTGTCGAGAGCGAACTGTCCTCTGACTCGGCTTGCGCCCAGAGCATGGCGGGCACGGAGAAGAACAGGGTGTACCAATAGAGCGTTTTCATATCACGGTGTGGTTTGATTTCCGAATGGATAACCGCTCCGCCGTGGCGTGGCGCCTCCTGGGATAGTGATTGCGACGCAGGCGTTTGCGGGAAATGCCGAAAACCTCGCCAGACCAGTGGAAGTTACTTGGACTTTGCCCAGGCCAGGCGGATAGTATGCAGTCAGCACGCGCCTGTGTGTGTGTGTGTAGGGGTGGCTTTTTGCCTCTGGCACCCTGCCACAAAACCCGCGCGACTTGTTATCGTTCGTTTCACAATGTTCCTCAACGACTGCAAAACTACTCACCGAAAGCAACCCGAGCAGACCGCCCCTTCGCTTTCTAGGTGGTGATTAAGTCAAATCCTTGAAGATGCGTCAACAGTTTTCTTCAGAAACTTATTTCACTGGCCAATCGCCACGCATTGCGCCGGGCGGCTAAGTCCGAGCCAGCTTTGCAGCTTGCGCTCCGCGCCCCGGCCAGTCTAGCCTCTGCCATCATGGAAATTGCAAAAGACGCGCGCATTTATGTGGCCGGCCACTGCGGTCTGGTTGGCAGCGCCATCTGGCGGGAGTTGCAGAGAGAGGGTTTCACCCATCTGCTCGGCAAGAGCCGGGCCGAACTCGATCTGCTCGATGCGGTCGCTGTTCGTGATTTCTACCGGCAAGCCCGGCCCGAATACGTGGTCATGGCTGCCGCCAAGGTCGGTGGGATTCACGCCAACAACACCTATCCGGCCGAGTTCATCTACGAGAATCTTCAAGTCCAAAACAACATGATCCACGCCGCCAGGGAAACCGGCGTGAAGAAACTCCTGTTCCTCGGCAGCTCGTGCATTTATCCCAAACTCGCCCCGCAACCGCTCAAGGAGGAGTATCTGCTCTCCGGCCCGCTCGAACCGACCAATGAATGGTATGCCGTGGC
>CAZEQV010000219.1:0-6430 GCA_964514435.1 uncultured Verrucomicrobiota bacterium | reverse complement strand
CGAATATCACGGGGCAGGCCGTCACCATGCTCCAGACCCGGTACGGTTGTTTACCCGGCAATCTTCTCGCGTTTGTCAGCCCGTCCATCGGACCATGCCACTACGAAATGGACATCTGGAGCCATATTGAATCGCAGCTCATAGACGCCGGAGTGTTTCGCATCCACAACCACCGTGTCTGCACCGCCTGCCACCTCCGACGATACTACTCCTACCGTCTGGAGAAGGGGCAAACGGGCAGAATGTTTGCCCTGTTGATGTTGCGTCCTGCTCAGGAACCAAGTTTCTCCTCGATGTGACGCACCAGAGTCTCCAAGCTTACCGGCTTGGGAATGAACAAATACCCGCCGCTGGTAAGTCCCTGATCGCCGGCCTCGCGCTTGGGAACGATGGCCGTGAGAAAAATCACCGGTATGGAGCCAAGAACAGGATCATTCCGCATCTTCGCCGCAATCTCGCCTCCATCCATGTCCGGCATGACCACGTCCAAGATGATCAGATCCGGCTTGTATTCACGCGCGACTTCGATGGCCATGCGACCGTGGTTCTCTTCGCGCACCTCATACAGTCCGCGCTTCTCCAAGTTCAGCCTCACCATGCGCGTCAGGTTCACTTCATCATCCACAATGAGGATTCGCTTCTTTGACATATCTAGGTTCCTTCCACGTTGAGCACCACTGTTACCCGGCAACCGCCCGCCGGGCGGTTCGCCAACTCCAGCCGTCCATGATGCAATTCCACAATTTGGCGTGTCACGGTCAATCCCAGCCCGGTGCCCTGGCCCAGCGGTTTTGTGGTATAGAACGGATCAAAGACACGGTCCAACTTGTCCGGCGGGACTCCGCAGCCGGTATCTTCAATCTCCAGTATGACACTTGTGAAAGCGTGCTCCATTGGGTTGTCGCCCGGAGCTTCGGCGTGCTGGTGACTGGCCAATGTCCGAATGAACAAGCTCCCGCCTTCTGGCATGGCGCCAATGGCGTTGGTGAACAGATTGATCAACACCTGCTTGATTTTGTTGTGATCGAGTCGAAGCAACGGCAAATCCTTCTGAAGATCCGTCGCCACCACCACATGATGAACAGCCAGTTCATGTTTCACATAGATCAGCGATTGCTCAATGATCTCGTTCAAATTGTGCGCGGCGAGCTGCAGCTCGCGTGGCGCGGAAAAATCGAGCAGCCC
The DNA here is from genome assembly GCA_964514435.1 of uncultured Verrucomicrobiota bacterium. GTDB lineage: Bacteria > Verrucomicrobiota > Verrucomicrobiia > Palsa-1439 > Palsa-1439 > CAZEQV01. The sequence continues at coordinate 5,245 of CAZEQV010000219.1, read as the reverse complement.
GCTGATCACCCGGTCCGCCCGCAGAATGGCCTCCCGAATATCCGTCAAGACTTGGACGGTCTGCGTGTCGCCCGCGCTCTGGCACTGGCACAGGTAATCCACGCCCATCAGAATAATCGCCAACGGATTCTTGACCTCGTGCGCCACGCCCGCGGCGAGCCTCCCAATCGATTCCATCTTTTCGGCTTGGATGAGTTGCATCCGCGTGTCGCGCAATTGCTGATGGGAGCGCTGCAAATCGCTGAGCGCCTTGAGAAGTTCGCCCTGGCTGCGGGCCAAGTCAGCGTTCGCGCGGTTCAACTCTTCCTCGTGCATCAGGTCGTCGGTAATGTCGCGGCTGATACATACCAGGGACGTGACCCTGTTATCCGGCCCGCGCAACGGGACTTTCGTCGTCAGCACCCAACGGGTCTGTCCCGTTCGGCTTACCCACGGCTCCCGACGATTCACGGTCGAGAGACCGGTGTGGATGATTTCCCGGTCGGCCTGCGCGTATTTCTCGGCCAATTCCGGGGGAAACAGATCGTACACCGTCTTGCCCAACACTTCCTCCTCAGAACCCAAGCCCAACGAATGACGATGCGCTTCGTTGCTCATCAAATACCGGCCCTCGATGTCCTTCATAAAAATGCTGTCGGGTAGACTGTCAATGATGGTTCGCAGGGCGTTGCGCTCGCGAGTCAGCTCTTGCTCGGTGCGGTGACGCTCCATCGCATACCACATGGCACGAATGAGCGAGCTGACTTCGAAGTCGCCTTTCACCAGATAATCTTGAGCACCCAAGTGAACGGTCTGTATCGCCAGCTCTTCGTCGTCCTGACCGCTCAAGACAATGACTGGGAGATACGGGGCGTACTTGTGAAAGGTGGCAAAACAATCCAATCCCCGCGCGTCCGGCAAGGTGAGATCGAGCAAGACCACGTCGTAGTCGTTCTTGGCGCTCGCCTCGATGGCCTTCGACAGGCGAGCCGCCCAGTCCAGACTGAAAGTCGCAACGGTTTGCTGTTGTAACCAATCTCGCAGGAGAAGGGCTTCCGGCTCATTATCCTCCACCAGGAGCACTCGGATGGGCTGGGCATTCATCACGCGCTCGGATCTGGTCAGCGAGATGCCCGCGCCACCTGAATGCCCAACATGCAGACATCATCGGGCAACTCATCCGTGCCGGCGTAGTTTCGCAATCCCTTCATGAGGTTTTCAAAGAGTTCCGGTGGGCTGGCGTTCATATTGGATTTCACGGCCATCAGCAAAGCCTCGCGCCCATACTCCACGCCCTCGGAGTTGGGCACCTCGTAGAGGCCGTCCGTGTAGAGCATGAAGAAATCTCCCTCCTCCATGACGGTTTCTGCCGCATGAAACTGGGCGTCCTCGAACAGTCCGAGCACCGGGCCGAAATCCGCGCGTGGAGGATCCAAGTGTTTCACAATCCCCGCCGACCTTTGCAGATGGATGCCACAGGGATGTCCCGCGCTGGCGTACCGGACCACACCACGCTCGATGTCCAGCAACAGATAAAACGCCGACGCAAACGTGGGCGCGTGCGTCTGGCGCAACAACACCATCATGCGCCGATTCAGCTCCGAAAGAAACCTGCCCGGCTCGCGGCAGAGGGGACGAAGTTCCTCGACCAACGCTCGCAGGATGGCCGTGATTAAAGACGCGCGGACTCCATGTCCCATCACATCGCAAATGATCACGCCTGCCAACGTGTCGGATATTTCCATCACATCAAAGAAATCTCCCCCGATGGTCGAAGCGGGATGGTAATAATGAGCGAAGTGCAGCGAGCTCTCAGCACGGGGCACACCGTGCGGAAACGTGGGATACGTCTGCGGCAGGAGTGCCATCTGGATTTCACAGGCCATGTTGAGTTCGGACTGCATCTGCTCGTTTTTGGCGCGCAATTCCTCGGCATACCGGGCCAGTTGCGCTTCTGCCCGGCGGCGTTGCGTGACATCCCGGCTGATGGCCACCAAAGCGACCACTTCCCCCTTCGGGTCGAACACGGGCACCTTTGATGTGGACACCCAGTACTCGTTGCCGGCTTGGTCGGTAATCGGCTCCTCGCGGTTGAAGAGGGCCTTTCGGGAACGAATGATTTGCTGGTCATCCTCGTGATAGCGGTCGGCCAATTCTTTCGGAAAAAAATCATACACGGTCTTTCCGGTCACTTCGGCTTGCGACTTGGCTCCCACAAACCGGGAATGCGCCACGTTGTCTATCACATACCGGCCCTGCGCGTCCTTGACGAAGATCTTGTCCGGCAAGCTGTCAATGAGGGTGCGCAAAACGTTTCTTTCTTTCTCCAGCGCATCTTCCGTGGATTGCCGCTCAATCGCATGGCGGATGGCTCGCAGCAACCAATACCGCTCGACCCGGTCTTTGACCAAATAGTCCTGTGCGCCTTCATGAACAGCCTGGCGCGCCAGATACTCGTCATCCAGTCCACTCAATACGATGACCGGAATATGCTCTGCCTTCTCGCGGATCTTGCGCAATGATTCGATACCGGACGCGTCCGGCAACGACAAATCCAGAAGCGTCAAATCAAACGGTTCACGTCCCAAACGTTCCACAGCTCTGGCCAAATCCGGCACGATCGTCAATTGGAACGGATGGGGATCCTCTCCCGTCAGCATCACCTCCAGCAGTCGCGCGTCGCCGGGATTGTCTTCCACGACCAGAATCTTTACCGGTTTATCGTTCATGTGTTCATCTGCCGCCAACACACTCTGTTATCATTTCCCACATCCGCCCACAACTCTCCTGTCGCCGCTGGGAGGGTGAATCGAAACGTTGCGCCCTGGCCGGGAACGGATTCTACCGTAATTTCTCCCCCGTGTCGCTCCACGATCCTCTTGCAGATCGCCAGTCCGATACCGGCTCCCGGATATTCATCGCGGGTATGCAAGCGTTGAAACAGTTGGAAAATCCTGTCACGATGCTCGGGCGCGATGCCAATTCCGTTATCTGTTACTTCGAACTGATATCGGGTGCCCAGTGCCGTCACTTTGATATGAACCTTGACCGGCACGTCTGTTCTCCTGAATTTGAGGGCGTTGCCCAGCAAGTTCTGAAATAGCCGCGCTACCTGACCGGAATCAGCGTCCACCACGGGCATGGGGTCATAGGTAACCGTTGCCTTCGTCTCCTGGATGGTCGGACCGAGGTTCGCCAGTACCACTTTGATCACCTGTCCCAAATCCACTGGCACAAGCGCCGCACCGCGACGATCCAACCTCGAGTAATCCAATATGGACTGGATCATCTCCCGCATCCGTGCAGCGCCCTCGACGGCGTGGCGGACATAATCTTGGGACTGTTCATCCAGCTTGGCGGCTTCCTTCTGTTCCAGCAGCCTCATGTATCCGGTCACCATCCGTAACGGTTCCTGCAGGTCATGCGAAGCAATGTAGGCAAATGCCTCCAATTCACTGTTGGAACGAGCGAGTTCAACCGTCTTGTGAGCCAAGTCCTCTTTCGCCATTTTGCTTTCTGTCACATCACGACTTATCCCCACCAGCCCAACAATCTTCCCTTCCGCGTTTCGCAAGGGAACCTTCGTGGAAGAAAGCCAACGCCTATGGCCGTTTCCATCCACGTAAGGCTCTTCCTGATTGACGATGGTCCGGCCCTCACGAAGAACCGCGCTCTCATCCACGCCGGGGTTCAACGCCACATCACGGGCCGAAAGGTCGGAAGCAGGTTTGCAATCCGTGGCCACCGTGCTCGCGGCACCCAAAGCGAGCGCATGGGCACGATTGTTCAGAATCAGCCGTCCGTCGGTGTCCTTGATGAAAATGTAGTCAGGAAGATTATCTATCAACGTCCGCAACTGCTCATGCTCCGATTTCCAAGCAGACTCCGCTCGCCGTAAGCGGTTGTTCAGCAATGCCAATCGCACAATAATGATAACGAGAAGAACGGCAACAACCAGGGTGCTGATGACTATGCACCATCGAAGTTGTCGCACCGGCGCCAGAAAATCCGCCAACTTTGCTTCCACGACCAACAGACACCGCGCTTCCCCCAACGCCACCGGGTTCACCGCGGCAATCCACTCTTCGCGGGTCGTCGGGTTCGAGTAGCGTTTGATCTCTTCGCGCTGCCCCGGCCCAACCATACCGGCAAGACCGCCCTGAACCGGCTCGTGTTTCAAATCCTCGGAGCCGATCGCAATCACGCGTCCCTTCTCCACATCCAACAACACCAAACGGCTGGGATAGGCCTTTGATTCTTGTCGTTGTTGTATCTGTGACAACACCGTCCCGACCGGAACCTCACAGATCACCCAACCTGATATGGCGACGCCATCTCGCACGGGAGACCGGGTTCTCAATGCATAAGCGCCGTCTGGCCCCATGAGCCACGTCAAACGAGCCGCTGTTCGGAGGTCAATCTTGGGCTCAGTTGCCGCTTGCGCATCGCGATCACGACCAAGCACATTGCCCTCCGAATCCGCAACACGGATGCGAACCCACTCGAAGCCCGCCTCGCGCACACCCAGCAACTGATCATAGGACGCGCCACCGTCCGCATCTCGCAATCTATCAGAAAGACCGGGAAGACTGGCCAGCGATTGTGCCAAATCGGTCAGGCGATGTGTCTTTTCCTTAAGTGCGACTGCCGATTGCTGCGCTATCAAGCGGATATTGGCCTCGAGCAAGTCCATCAGTTGTCTGGCAGATGACCTGTACGATACCAGGCCCAATAGCGCCACCGGCAAGAGGGCCAAAAAAGCCCAGATGATCGGACGCCAATCCAACCAAGGATTCAACCGCCTAGATGCAGCACCCGCATGACTTTGCCGGGCATTCTTCACGTTCACATCACTCTGGCTCACGCCATCATACTAAAGGATGACACTAACAATGCAAATCTCCACTACCCTCGCACATCTTGGGCTTGAAAACCGTGAGGCAACCTTTGAGACTGTCCTCCATGAAATCATCCTCGCAGCGTACGGCCGTATTTCTCGACCGGGATGGCACATTGATGGAAGATCTCCACTATGTCGGGAGCCTTGACAGGGTGGTCATGATACCGGGCGCGGCGAGGGCCTTGTGGAAACTCCAAGAGGCAGGATTCCTTTTGTTTGTGGTGACCAATCAATCCGGCATCGCTCGCGGATACTTCCCGCGTGAGGCTGTGGAACAGATCCATCAATTCCTCGATTCCCAGTTTGGAAGTGTGGGCGTCCGTTTTGCCCGGTACTTTGTCTGTCCCCATCATCCAGAGGACTTGT
>CAZEQV010000218.1:0-6464 GCA_964514435.1 uncultured Verrucomicrobiota bacterium | reverse complement strand
TGGACTACGCTTTGTTCATTGGGTCGTTTACGTCTGTCACCAACATGGACACGGCGGTGCCGGTCATCACGGGCGTCACCAGCAACTTCACGCGCTTCGTGCCCGGTCGCGCCACCAACCTCAACTACGGCATCAAGTTCGAAGGCTACGTGCAGGTGCCCTCCAACGCCGTCTATACCTTCTACACCAGCAGCGACGACGGCAGCCGGCTCTGGATTGCTTCCACCAACGTCGTCAACAACGACGGCAATCACGGTAATCAAGAACGCTCCGGCACCGTGGGCTTGAAGGCCGGCCGCCATCCGATCCGGGTCTCCTACTATCAAGCCACCGGCGGCGAGGCATTAACCGTCAGCTACGAAGGCGCGGGCCTGTCCAAACAACAAATTCCCCTGTCGGCCCTGTGGCGGCTGCTGCCGACCGTCACCGTCACCGCGACCGACGCCAGTGCCGGCGAATGGCCGTGGGATGGCGGACAGTTCACGGTGCACCGTGCCGGCAACACCAACTACGCCGTCACCGTGCCCTACACCGTGACGGGCACCGCCAGCAACGGCGTGGACTTCACGGCCTTGCCGGCCTCGGTGACGCTCAGCGGCGGCGTCACCAGCGCGACCCTCCTCGTGTCGCCGCTGGCCGACAGTGTGGCGGAAGGCAACGAAACCGTGGTGCTCACCCTCTCCAGCAACGCCAACCTCTATGCGGTGGGCAGTCCCGGCAGCGCCACCGTCACGATCACTGACACACCGCTTGATTCATGGCGATTTGCCAAGTTCGGTCCCGATGCCACCAACCCGACAATTGCCGGTGACCTGGCCGATCCCGAAGGTGACGGCATCGGAAACTTGCTGGAATACGCGCTGCACCTCGAACCACTGACGCCCGACGCTTGGGGATTGCCGGCAGTGAAGGAAGAGGGTGGCTATCTCACCTTGACGTACCGCAAGAGCAAAGCGGCTACGGACGTGACGTTCGCGGTTGAAGGACGCAGTTTGCTGTCCAGCGGCAGTTGGGACTCCGCCGGCATGGTGGAGTTGTCCTCGCAAGACATGGGCGATTACTGGCTGGTGAAAGTCCGCGACGCGACCCCCGTCAGTGGCGCCAACAGCCGGTTCATGCGGTTGAACGTGATGCGATAGATAATGCTTTTGACACGATTTGGCGCGTGTGGCAGATTCTGCGCCTTCTCGCCGCCAGGCGGTCGAGCCGGTAGCTCAGTTGGTAGAGCAACGGCCTTTTAAGCCGTGGGTCGAGGGTTCGAGTCCCTCCCGGCTCACCATCGCTTTGTTGCCCAATTGTGGTTTGTCAGGAACGGCAGACTTGACTATCTTCCCGGCATGCTTGGTTCATCTGATCAATCACGCGCGCAGCGCGGGGACGGCTCTCCCCGCCTGTCGCTGGGCGATTGGTTGAGCCGGTACGGTTCGGTTGTGCAAGTGCTGTTGTGGACCAATGTGTCCGTTTTCTTCATTCAGCTTCTCGCCTCGGCGTTTCGGTTCAACATCGGCGCCGCCAATGCTGTGGAATGGGCGTTGGCGCTGAATCTCGGCAGGCTCTTGCATGGATGTATTTGGCAACCGTTCACGTACATGTTCCTGCACGACCTGAACAGCCTGTTCCACATCCTGTTCAACCTCCTTTGGCTTTGGTTCTTTGGCCGCGAAGTCGAGTTCTACATCGGCCCCAAATACTTCACCCGCCTCTATCTCTGGGGCGGCCTGGTCGGCGCGGCGCTGTGGATACCGTTTCACCTCGACGGTTCCTACATGTTGCTGGGAGCGTCCGCGGCGGTGCTGGCGTGCGTGATTGCGTTCGCCACGCTGTTCCCCGAACGGGAAATCACCCTCCTGATTTTCTTTGTCCTGCCGGTCAGCATCAAAGCCAAGTATCTGGCCATGGTGGCCGTGGCGCTGGATGTGGTGCCGCTGCTGACCGGCACCGACACGCGGGTGGCGCATCTCGCGCACTTGGGCGGCGCGTTCATGGGCTATCTTTACATCAAGAACCTTGGCTACGGCGCGACCCCGCGTTGGTTGATCTTGGCGCGGAATGCGGCCGGCAAGCTCCGTCCGCGCCGACGTCCGCCGCCCCGTGACATGTCGCCGGACGAGTTCATGCGCGAAGTGGTGGACCCGATTCTCGACAAGATCGCCCGCGAAGGGATGCAGAGTCTCACCCGCAAAGAACGAAAGATTCTCGAATCCGCCAAGGATCAAATGCAAAACCGACGCCGGTAATCGGGCATGGCAGGCAACCGCAAGATACGCGCCTTGATCTCCGCGCGCGGGGTCTCCAACAAAGCCGGTGAGCAAACGCTTCGAGAGGCCGGTTTCCGCGATCCCACCAGCAGCCTGGCGGCGGTTCAACGGTTGGTTCGCGACGACATCCAGCGCCGGGCCTTGTCCGCTGTGTTTGAGCGGCTCATCGAATCGTGCGCCCGCTCCGCAGACCCCGACCGTGCCCTGGTGAACTTCGAGCGGCTCGTCGAAGCTCTGCCCAACCCCGGCATGTTCTATCACTACCTCGAATCCGCGCCCGACCGGCTCGATTTGCTGGCGAAAATCTTCGCCCACTCGCAGGCGTTGTCCGACACCTTGGCGCGCAACGCGACGTTCTTCCATTTTCTGATCGCGCCGGAGACCTTGAGCAGCCCGCGCGACAAAAAATGGATGGACGCCGAACTGCGGCGTCTCTTGATGCCGGTGCGCTTGTCCGAGGAGCGATACGATGTCATTCGCCGGTTCCGTCGTCGGGAAACACTGCGGATCGGAGCGCGCGACCTGACGGGCAAAGCCGTGGTGCAAGAAACAACGCTGGAGCTGTCGAACCTCGCTGATGTCTGTTTGCAGCTCGTGTACGAGACGGCGATGGACGAGTTGTGCACCCAACACAAGCTGAGCGGGGAAGAACGCGCCCGGCTGCGGTTCGCCGTGATGGGAATGGGCAAGCTTGGCGGACAAGAACTGAATTACTCCAGCGATATTGACGTGGTGTTCGTCTATGACGAAGACGGCGAGCTCCGTCGAAACCTGTGCCGGCATGATTTCTTCAAGAGGTTGGCCGAGGAGATCATCCGGCGGGTTGGCGAGGCGACGGATGAAGGTTCGATTTTCCGTATTGATTTGCGGCTGCGGCCCGAGGGCAAGTCGGGACCGTTGGTGCGGGCGCTGGATGGATATGAGAATTACTACGCGCAATGGGGCGAGATGTGGGAACGGATGGCGTTCATCAAAGCCCGATGCGTGGCCGGTGACATGGTGTTGGGCGATGAGTTCCTGGCCATGGTGCGTCCGTTCGTGTACTCGCGGCATGCGGGCGGCGACATCATCCACCAGATGTCAGTTCTAAAGAAGCGGATCGAGGATGAAATTGTCCGGGAAGACCGGCTCACCCGGCACGTGAAATTGGGCGTGGGCGGAATCCGCGAGATTGAGTTTATCGTGCAATCGTTTCAAGTGCTGATGGGCGCGAGGCAACCGGCCTTGCGGCAGCGCAGCACGTTGAAGGCGCTGCCGGCTTTGGTGGCCGCGAAGGTGCTGACAGAAAAAGACGCCCACACGCTGGCGGAAGCATACCGGTTCTTGCGCAACGTGGAGCACCGCCTCCAAATGGAGATGGACCTGCAGACGCACACGATACCGCACGAGGAACAAGCCCTCTACCGCCTGGCGCGAAGCATGGGTTTTCCGTCTGTCGAGGAGTTTCAGGGCCGGCAAAGCCGGCACACATCGGAGGTGCGACGCATCTATTCGGCGGTGTTGGCCGACGCGGTGGACCGCGGCGGGAGCGATTCGTTGTTGTCGCCCGAGAAGTTGCCGGACGCGCTGGCAGCGGCCGGGTTCACCGACGTGCCGGAAGCGGTGAAAACGGTGGACCGTCTCGTCCACGGTCCGGGATTTGGTCACGTTTCACAACGGACGCAGGAGTTGTTTGGCAGTTTGTTTCCCACCGTGCTGGAGTGGGCGCGAAAGGTGGCCGAACCGGACAAGGCGCTGGCGCGGCTAGAGAAGTTCACCAACGCGTACGGTTCGCGCGGGTTGTTGTACGAAGTGTTGGCGAGTCATCCGCGTTTAGTGGAGATGCTGATGCGGCTGGGTGACGCGAGCGGGTTCTTGTCGGAGACAATCGTGCGTCGGCCGGAGTTGTTCGATGAGGTCTGTCGCGGAGTGACGTTGAACGAGCCGAAGTCACGGGAGCGCTTGTTGGAGGAAGTGCGGACGTTGGCGGAAAAGTCGGACCAGCCAATGGAACAAGCGCGACGCTGGAAGCAGGCGGAGCTGTTGCGGATCGGATTGGAGGATGTGTTGGGGCTGGTGGATTTGGAGCAGGTGCACCATGAGATCACATGGCTGGCCGGGTCGTGCCTGCGGTTCTCGGTGGAAATGGCGCGTCGGGATTTGAAGATGGAGAAGTTTCCGTTCGCCGTGATCGCGATGGGCAAGTATGGCGGACAGGAACTGGGATACGGAGCCGACTTGGATGTGCTGTTCGTCGGCGGCCGCGATGGAGGCGACCAGGCGCAAGCCTGCCGGCTGGCCACGGTCGTGATGCGGCTGATGACGGAGCAGACGGCGGCCGGTACGTTGTTCCCGGTGGATCCCCGGTTGCGTCCCGACGGTGAAAAGGGGCCGCTGGCCAGCGCCTTGCCAGCCCACCGGGACTATTATCGGGAACGCGCGATGTTGTGGGAGCGGCAGGCGTTGACAAAAGCGCGGTGGGTGGCCGGTGAGGAAACTTTGGGGCGAAAGTTCATGGTCGTGGCTCACGAGGCCGCCTTTGAACGCGGGTTGTCCGACGAGGAATTGGGTCAGATTGTAAATATGCGGCGTCGAATCGAGATGGAGCGTGGGGACCAGGCGCACCGGGAGTGGGAGTTCAAGACCGGGCCGGGCGGGTTGGTGGACGTGGAGTTCTTGGTGCAAGCGCTGCAAATGCGACATGGCCGGGATCATGAGCCTGTTCGTACCTCGCACACGTTGTCGGCGCTGAACCGGTTGACGGCCGCCGGTATCGTGGAGGATGAACTGTCTTATGACTTGCGCCGTGGCTATCTGTTCTTACGGAAGATCGAATCCGTGTTGCGGCGGATGGAGAATACCAGCGTGTCGAGGTTGCCATCGGCAGAGAAAGATCGGTTGGCGCTGGCGCGCCGGATGGGATTTGGAACACTGGCGGATTTTGAGCGCGCCTATGCCGGTATGACCGGCCGAATCCGCGCCGTCTTTGAACATCTGATGTCGTGTTGATCTATGGCGAGGCCGAGGGCGGCGAGAGAAGCTCGGGCTGGTTGGCCAACAGCGAAGCCAGTGCTGCCTCGGCGGCGACGGTTTCAGCCTGTTTCTTGCTCGGTCCGCGTCCGCGTCCTATTTCGTTGTTCTGCCAAAACACGACCACCTCGAAATGTTTGGAGTGGTCGGGTCCCGACTCGGCGACCACCCGGTAAACGGGGTTTACCGGGGCTTGGGATTGGAGAAGCTCTTGGAGCCGTCCCTTGGGATTATGGGTGCTCGCGCGTTGTTTGAGTTCCTTCAGGTCGGTGTCGAACTGGGCGAGAATGAATTTGCGGGCGGCGCGAATTCCGCCGTCCAGGTAGAGTGCGCCGAGAAGGGCTTCGTAAGCATCGGCGAGGTTGGAAAGACGCTCGCGGCCGCCGCTGATTTCCTCGCCTTTGCCGAGGAGCAGGTACTTGCCAAGCTCGATGGCTTTGGCGCGACGGCAGAGCGAATGGCGGTTGGCAAGGTGCGCGCGGTGTTGGGTGAGGATCCCTTCCGGTTGATCGGGATAGAGATGATAAACGAGGTCGGTGAGGGTTAGTTGCAGCACGGCGTCGCCGAGGAACTCAAGGCGTTGGTTGTCGCCACTGGAACGGGCGTTCTTTTCGTGGGCGAGGGAAGGGTGGGTCAACGCTTGGGTGAGAAGGGATGGGTTCTTGAATGTGTAGCCGATGATCTTCTGAAACTTGTCAAATTGCATGCGCTCTCCCATAGGTTCGGATGTGCGCAGCGGGAGGTTGACGCCCCGTGTGAAGCTCGGAGTATTAACGTCCAGCCGCAAGGGCACGGTAGCAAAAGAGTCGGGAAAATCGAGTGATATTTGCGGTTTTTCTCGGCATCCGATTGCCCTGCAAGTATTGATAGGGTGTCCTGGTGGACGGACTTGCGATTCCTGCCTTCTCCCGGTTGCGCAACCGTCCCTGCTTGCGCAGCCACACGGTTCTCCCTTGCCCCCTCGTTCCCAAACTCTGTTTGGGAACGCACCTGCCAGTGAGACCCCGCCACAGGCCATTGGCGTCAACCTAACTTTTGGCCATCCGTTAGAGGGTGAAATCGAGTCAGGAAAGCGAGGTCCATGAGCACGCAGAAACGCCAGCAGCATCCACCGGCCTTCAAGGCCAAGGTGGCTCTGGAAGCTCTGAAAGAACGGTTGACAGTCGCCCAGATCGCCAGCGCCTACCGGGTGCATCC
>CAZEQV010000217.1:0-6575 GCA_964514435.1 uncultured Verrucomicrobiota bacterium | reverse complement strand
GGAATACGCCGCGCTGCCGAGGCTGACGACCGCGCGCGGCCGGACGGTCAAGGACAACGATTGCGCGGTGGAATCCAACACGTCGCTGGCCGTGATCACGATGCTGACTGTGCCGGTTTGGGTGACGGCGGGGGTGCCGAACAACGCGGCGGTGCCGTCGCCGTTGTCCGTGAACGCCAGCCAGGCCGGTGCGTTTGAGACGGTAAGAGTCAGCGCATGGCCATCGGCGTCAGTGGCGGTCACATCGGCGGTGTAGGCGACACCGACGTGGGCATCGGGCAGGTTGGTGGTGAGGATGGACGGCGGGGTGTTGCCGGCCGCGGGCAACACGGTCAAGGCCAACGCCTGATGCGTGGTGTAACTGCCGTCGGTGACGCTGAGCAGGATGTTGGCGGAGCCGATATCGCCGGGGCCGGGCGAGCCGGTTAACTCGCCCGCGCCATTGGTGACGTTGGTGAGGACGAGCCAGGCCGGCAGGCCGCTGGCGGTGAGCACGAGGTTGGCCGGCGGCGTGTCAGCGTCGCTGGTGGTGATGGTGTAGCCAAAGGCCTGCGCAACGGTGGCCGTGGCCGGCTGGGGCGGGATGGAAGTGAAGACGGGCGGCAGCAGGGCGGCAATGGGCAACAGGAATCCGTTGGTCAGGACGGTTTCGCTGCCGCCCGGGTTGCGGACCACGACATCCCAATAGCCCTTGGCCATCGCGGTGGTATCGAGCCGGCCCGCAAAATGGTTGCCAACAACAATCGGCGCGAAGGCCGTGGCGGAAGCAGAGCCGGCGCGGCGGAAGATCACGTCCGCGCCGAAAAGGAAGTTGCTGCCGGCGACGCTGACCGGGAGTGCGTTGCTGACGCTGCCGGTGGCCGGGGTCATGGCGGTGATGGCGGCGATGACGGTTTGCGTGCGGACCATGCCGGACACGGCAAGAGAGAAACGTTGGGTGCCGCCCGAGAGCGTGCCGGTGTGGAAGATGTGGAGGGTGTAATCGCCGGCGGCAGGCGCGGCGATGTAAATCTGCTCGGCGTTGTCGGTGAAGTTCGTGCCGCGGACGGCGGCGCTGCCACGCAGGCTGTCGCTGTAGGCCGGGGTGCCGCCGCTGCCGATGGTGAACGGCAGGACGTAGGGGAAATTGGTGACGCCGGTGGGGCTGATGAGACGCAGTTCAAGGTCGTTGACAAGGCGCGGATCGCGCGTGGCGGTGGACGGGGATTGGCCGGTGCCGGGCCGGTCAATCCACGCGAGTGAGACGCGGATGGGGCCGGTGCCGTCGCAGGTGTAGGTCCAAGAATGGGTCTGGCCCGTGGTGAGAAGATCCTCGACGAGGACGCGGGAGGCCGGGGCGTTGGCGTAATGCTGGATGATCTCGGCGGCGCGGCGGACGTTGATGATGCCCCAGCCGTAGGTGTAATCGGGGCCGGCATTGCCACGGTCGTCGGCGGTGTTCATCAGCAGCGCCTTGGTGGTCGAGGAACGCATGAAGTGGCCGGGGAAGCGTTTGTGGACGTAGTCAATCAACAGCACGGAACTGCCGGAGGCGTTGGGCGTGGCCATGCTCGTGCCGGTCTTGTTGCCATAGCCGGTCGCGCCGCTGGGGGAGTACAACCCTTCGCCGTTGGCGGTGAAATCAGGCTTGATGCGACCATCGAACGCCGGTCCGCGCGAGCTGAAGCTGGACACGCTGCCGCCGGAAACATAATTGCCGTTCGCGTCGCGGGTGGTGTCGGTGACGGAGCCCATGGTCATGACGTTCTTGGCGACAGGATTGTTGAGGCTAATGGTGCTGTATCCGCTGCCGTCGTTGCCGGCGGCGTAGAAGTGGATGTAGTAGGGATAATCCCACAGGATGCTGTCGAAGCTGGCGCTGGTGGAGGTGTACACGCACCGGTTGGAATTCGAGTCGGTCGAGCCGAGCGATGTCGTGCCCATGACGGAGCGCATCTGGTTGCTGGGACTGGTGATGAGCTGGCCGGGGAATTGCATGCCATACGTGGACACGTCGGAGGTGGACTGTTGAATCAGCGAGCGGATCCACAACCGGGGCGCCATGCCCAGCGCGTTCGTGACATACCCGTAGGCGCCGACCGTGCCGGCCACGTGGGTCATGTGGGAACGGTCGCCACTGTCATAGATTTCCTTGTACACGATGCGTGAGCCGCCGCCGGGCCACTGGAACTCGGCATGTTCATAAATCGTGCCGTGGTCGTTGACGTTCACGTAAAGATTGCTGCCGTGGAGATTGTCGCCGACCATTCCGTCAAACGACGGATTCATCCGCACGAGATTGGCGGCGGTCGAAATCGCGGCATTGGCATTCTGGGTGAAGCTGTAAACAGGACGGGGACCATCGAACCCGATCAGCGTGTAGAAACGTCCTGTCTCATCCTGACCGCTGACTGATACGTCCACATATTCGCCGCGCGCCACCACGAGCTGCATTTGCATCTCCTCGACAGGTCCAAGCCAAGCTTGATATTGGGCCGCGCTCCTCTCGGTAAGTTCGTATCCGTATCGCTCGCGTTCGGCCAACAGCGCCGCATGAAACGCATTCAGATCAGTCGCGTCCGTTGTCGGATACCGTCGCTGAAATTCTTCCAATGCCGGTTTGTAGGATGCTGGCAACCGCCCCACATACTCATCAACTGGTGGAATCGCCTTAGCCCATTTTCCTTGCCGAGACACTAGCGGCACCGCCAAAGGCAAAGAACTGACTTCTCCCAGATTTGAGGCAACAGGCAAATCGCCAACAACCTGGCTGCCGCTTGTCAGGTTCGCCGTCTCCTCAACGGCACGAGGGATCACCACCAAATCAGATTCGGAGGCATCTTGCTCCGTGGAACGCATGAACCACCACAATGCCAAGCCGACCACAAACAGACACGCTACAGCCAAACCGGTATTTCTTCTGTGCAACAATTTCTTGTTTCCCATCTATGAATTAATGCTGGGGTGACGTTGCGTACCCCAATAGCCTGTTACGTCACGAAGGACAAGCTCGAAAGCGCCAACATGTCGCCGCCACCGCTGTTCCGCGTGGATCGGCTCAATTGATCAACGTGCCGCCCGAACAACTATCCCCGTTTCCGACCTGGTCGGTGTAAATAGGACTTCACCCATCACCTGACCGTCTTTTTCCACCGCGTATGTGCCGTAGTATCCACGGAACCGAACCTTGCCGGTCGCTTCTGTTCGCGCCGCCACATCCGTGCTCCACTCTTTATGCATCAAATTCAAAATGCGTTCGCCTGCGGGCAACAGATTCCAGTTCTCATCCACCAGTGCCGCGTCGGGTCCGAGCCAGTGACGTTTTGCCCAAAATCCCCAAAGCAAAATCGAGTCCACACATTTGTGGGCGAACCCGACCCGAAACAACATTTCCAGCGTGTCCGCCCTCCTGATCGGGTCGGCCGTCTTGCTGCTGATCTCGGTGAGATGAATCGGCACCCCAAACTCCGACAGCCGGTCGAGCCGCCGCCACACATCTTCTGGGATCAAAGCGCCCCGGCCCGCGCGTTCGGGACGATCCCGGTCGGCTTCCGCCTCCTCCACGCTGCCGGCAAAACGTTCCGCCGCGTGTTCCTGAATGCCGATGCCACCAACCGGGGCGCCACGGTTGATCAAGTCCCGAATCAACTCCATGTATTTCTTCAGTTTCGCGTCATTGTCGAGGATTCCATACTCGTTTACAAATAGCGGCACATCGGGATCGAGTTCATGGGCGCGTCGAAACATATGCGCGCGGATGTTCGGTCCGAGAGTGTCTTGAAAGAACCACCCGTCCAACATCTCGTTGTTCACATCCCAAGCGATGAGCTTTCCCTTGAAGCGGGGCACGGTCATCTCCAGCCGTTGCTCCACCTTCGCGCGCAATTCGTCGGCGGACAGCTCACGCACCCAGCCCTGGACAAACTTCGGCTTTGACCAGAACAGGCAATGTCCGCGCACAGCCATTTTGTTTTCCACGGCAAACTTCATCAACTGATCCGCCCGCTCGTAGTTGAATTGGTCGCGTTGCGCCTCGTTGGAGTACCACTTCATGTCGTTCTCGGAGACCAATGTGTTGAAGTTCTTGCGGATGAATTTCAGATACCGCTGCGTGTTCTCGCTCGGGTCATCAAACCGGCCGCCGATGCACGTCCCAAAGTGAAAATGATGCCGCGTCATCCGCACCCGCACGGCTGCATTCGTCACCGGTTTCCCGTCGGCATCGTGAACGGCCAACGTGAAATCTCCTTTGCGGATCTGTTCAATCCGTGCGTCCGCCTCCGTCCTCCAGTCTGCCGCCATCGCCATTCTTCCCATGATCATGCTCACCGCTAACGAAAACATTGCCTTCCTCAACCTCATCCCAACACCGTCAACGTTCCGCTGGTCACGCCCAATTGACTCACTGCGTTCATCCGTTTCGCCAACTCGGATACATCCGAAATCTTCCCGGCCAACAAATCCCGGTAACTCCGCAACACCAGTTTGGTCTGCGCCGCGTCTTCCTCCAACAACTCCACCCGAAATACCCGGGCACCGGCCTGTATGAAACGCCGCACAAACTCCGCGCCGCTTTGCGCCCGCGCGTTGTACACAGTGTTCCGGCAGCCTACATCCGCTTTCAGGGGATGATCCATCCCCACCCGATCCCGAAGCTGCACCCGATGATGATCGCAGGGACGACCGCAGTTGGTGTGATCCGTGCCGTTCGACAGAAACGCCGCAAACACGCAATGCTCCATGTGAAACATCGGCATATGCTGGTGGATCGTCAGTTCAAACCATGCCGGCGGCGCGGCCCGCAACAAGTCTTCCACCTGTTCCCCGTTCAAATCATACGACACCGTCACCCGCTCCAGTCCCTCGCTGATCAACAAGTCCGCCGCCAACGGATTGGCCACGTTCAACGAATAATCGCCTATCTTCCGCAACGGTTTGTTTCGGAAATAATCCAGCGCCCCCAGATTCCGGATCAACACACCGTCTGGATTCGCCTTCTCGATCAACGTAAAGAACCCTTGCTCACCGGCCTTCTGAATCCTCGGCATCCCCAGAAAGACGGACGCGCCTCCCCTGCCCCGCACCATTGCCACCGCATCCGCGTACCGGCGCAAATCCTCAAAATCCACGTACAAAGTACCGGTCCCCTCGTCTAGTGCCGCTTCGATCTGCTCCATCGTCCGACACAACACAACAAGCTCCGGCGGCATCTTCGGCACGACAACGCCCGACCGGATCCGTTCCAACATGCCCGCCAATTTCGGTTGAATCGGCGGACGCGCCGATTGTTTCGCCGAACGTTCCCGCCATGAGGCAGTCACCTTGGTCATCAGCTCCCGGCGCATCCGGTTGAGTTCGCTCACCGGCAAGATCACATCGCCCACCACTTCATTCTTCAGCGTGCCCAGCAAAAACTCCGTGTCACCCAACCGGCCCAGTTGATCGCGCAACGTCTCCGTCGTCAGCGGACGTTTCACCGCCGCCTGCAACGGCATCAACGATTCCACGCGCCACCCGCCCGCATCCACCGTGAGTGGCTTGCCCACTTCACCTCGCACCACAAAATCCAAACGCGTCTTCGATGCCGGTATCTTGCCATCGAACGACTGCCGGATCTGCTTTTCCAACTGTGGGTCGCTCGTCTTCCACACACGATGCCCGGGCCGGACCCGCCCAAAGTCAATGGAATCGTACCGGAAGAAAAGCCGGTCACCTCGCACTTCATACACGCGACCGCCCTGTTCCCGGTCGGTATCGCCACCCGTGTCGAACACCACACCATCGCCCGGCCTTACCGGGCATTCCACATTCACCTCGACACAGTCGCCGTGAACGTGCCGGACGAACCCCACGAACGCCCCGCGCTTCTTGCCGAATCGTCCATGAACAAGTTCCTGATGATTCACGCCGTGAATCCAACCCGAATAGAGTCCACGGGAAAACACCATCTCCAATTTGTAATGATCTTCCGGTCGCTCCGCTTCGACCTTGCCGGCCAATGCGGCGTCTATCGCCCGCCGGTACACTTGCGTCGTGGCCGCCACGTACTCCGGTGACTTGAGTCGTCCCTCGATTTTGAAAGCCGTAACGCCCTTCGCCAACAAATCCGGTATCTCACGCACCGCGGCCAAGTCTTGCGGCGACAAAAGGTACCGGCGATCACCGAGGTCCTTGAGCACACCGTCCACGACCAGCCCATACGGAAGCCGGCAGGCTTGCGCACATTCACCCCGGTTCGCGCTGCGTTGACCCAGCGCCTCGCTCGTCAAACATTGTCCCGAATACGCCACACACAACGCGCCGTGGACAAATGTTTCCAACGTCACTTCGACGCTGCCGAATTTCCCCAGTTCCGTCAGCGATGTCTCGCGGGCCAGCACCACGCGTTTGATTCCGAGACGTTGGGCGAACCGGATGCCTTCCGGTGACGTAATCGTCATCTGCGTGGAAGCGTGCACCGCCATCCGCAGCCCCAGCGCCCGCGCCAGCACCGCCAGGCCGAGATCCTGAACAATCACCGCGTCCACGCCGGCTTGGTCGAGGAGAATGAGTTGCTGTTCCGCCTCCGGCAACTCGGCGGTAAAGACCAGCGTGTT